>CALCTE010000288.1 GCA_937893885.1 uncultured Clostridia bacterium
CCGGCCACGCTGACTACGTTAAGAACATGATCACCGGTGCTGCTCAGATGGACGGCGCTATCCTCGTTGTTGCAGGTACTGACGGCCCTCTTGCACAGACCAGAGAGCACGTTCTTCTTGCTCGTCAGGTTGGCGTTCCCGCAATCGTTGTATTCCTCAACAAGTGCGACATGGTTGACGACCCCGAGCTTCTCGAACTCGTAGAGATGGAAGTTAGAGACCTTCTCAATGAGTACGACTTCCCCGGCGACGATATTCCGATCGTTCACGGTTCTGCAAAGGTTGCTCTTGAGAGCGCCGGCACAGACATCACCGCTCCCGAGTATGCTTGCATCACCGAGCTTATGAATCAGGTTGACGCATACATTCCTACTCCCGAGAGAAAGGCAGACCTTCCCTTCCTTATGCCCGTAGAGGACGTATTCTCCATCTCCGGACGTGGTACTGTTGCTACAGGTAGAGTTGAGAGAGGTCAGCTCAAGATGGGTGACGTTGTAGAAATCGTTGGTCTTGCCGAAGAGAAGGCTACAACCACCATCACCGGTATCGAAATGTTCCACAAGCTTCTTGACTACGCAGAGGCAGGCGACAACGTTGGTGCGCTCCTCCGTGGTATCGACAAGAAGGCTATCGAAAGAGGACAGGTTCTTGCTAAGCCCGGTTCCATCGAGCCCCACACAAAGTTTGTAGGTCAGGTTTACGTTCTTACTGAAAAGGAAGGCGGCAGACATAAGCCCTTCTTCACGAACTACAGACCTCAGTTCTACTTCAGAACAACTGACGTTACAGGTATCATCACTCTTCCCGACGGCGTTGAGATGTGCATGCCCGGCGATAACGTTGATATGAACGTTGAGCTTATCACACCTATTGCTATCGAAAAGGGACTCCGTTTCGCTATTCGTGAAGGCGGCCGTACCGTTGGTTCCGGCGTCGTTACCGAGATCAACGGCTAATTGAAGCTAATATTTGCACGGTGGGTCTTCCCACCGTGCAAATTAAACTTTTTGCTCTGAAAATTAAATATTTCTCGGGGTAGGGTGAAGGCGAAAGCTTAATTCCCAACCGGTGGTTACAGCCCACGAACATACCTTTACGTATGCCGAATAGGTGAAATTCCTATGCCGACGGTAAAGTCCGGATGGAAGAGATGCACGCAAAAATGCGTGCAATAGCATTGCATATCCCGAGTGGGATATGCTTTTTTGATTTTTAGGAGGAGCTATGAACAGCAAAAGAGTAAACAAAATTACAACTATTGCGATGCTTGTTGCAATAGCCTATGCGGTTATGTACGTCGGACGAATTCCGATAGTACCGGAGCCGTTCGGTTTTTTAAAATATGATCCGTCTGATATAGTCGTCACTTTAGGTGGTTTTATTTGGGGGCCGCTTGTTTCGTTTATCGTTTCACCGATAGTCGCGTTTATCGAGATGATAACTGCAAGTGGTACGGGCCCTATCGGATTTTTGATGAACGTAATACAAACGCTTTCTTTCGCGGGAACTGCAACACTCATATATAAGAAGAAAAGGACGCTTTCAGGCGCCGTATTGAGCTTACTTGTTGCAACCGCCTTAACTACGGTTGTGATGATACTTTGGAATTATCTCATCACACCCTTATATACCCCCGGAATGACGCGCGAGGTGATAAAAGGATATCTCGTGCCCATATTCTTGCCGTTTAATTTACTTAAAAGCGCAATAAACGCATCGCTTACGTTTTTGCTTTACAAGCCTGTTGTGTCAGCTCTGTCGAAAAGCAAAAAAATTATTGTTGTCGAAAATAAGAAAAAAGGTAAATTTGGATTTTTTACGGCGGTATTTATTGCGATATTCGTCGCATCTGTCGTATCTGTTATACTTTGGAATATTGTAAAATAAAACAAAAAGAACTTGCAATTAAAAATGATTGCAAGTTCTTTACTTATTTAGGTGAGTGTTTTATGCAGTTTGGTTGTATAATTAGTGAAAGGACGGTGTTTGTTATGTACAGAGGAAAAAAACGTTGCAGGATATTGAAGCAGATAAGGCAAAAAATTGCTGACGAAAACGATATCCCGTACGTGACTAGTGAGTGTAAACACAAAGGCGATTGCGCGGGAACCTGCCCGAAGTGCGAAAGCGAGCTTCGTTATCTTGAGGACGAGCTTCGCAAAAGACGTGCGCTTGGTGCGAAGGTGAGTGTTGCGGGTGTTGCACTTGCGGTATCGCTGTCGACGACGGCTTGCAGTGAACTCGATATCTTTAATAAGGGTAATAATGTCGAAGGGGCTGTACCTGCCGTTGACGAAACGCTTGACGGTGACGTTGCTTATCCCGAAGGTAATATCGAAGTAGGTGAATTTCCCGAAGATACCGAGCAAAACGATAAAACCGACGACGTCACGAATGAGAGTGATATTACGGGCGATATGCCCATATACTACGATGAACTGGCGGGAGTACCGATGCCATGAGTAATTTCATCGGGATAGCCCGCCACCGTCTTACCGTTGACGGCGAGGGTGTTACGACTCTTGTATGCTTCTACGGGTGTACTTTGCGATGCAAATATTGCATTAACGCCCGTTGTTTTGGTGACGTGACGGATAGCTTTTCTTTAAGTCCGGAGGAGCTTTACGATAAGGTTAAGTGCGACGATTTGTATTTTCTTTCCACGGGAGGCGGTATCTGTTTTGGCGGAGGCGAGCCATTGCTTTATACAGATTACATTGCAAGATTTAAGGAATTATGCCCAAGTGAGTGGAAGCTGTATTGCGAAAGCGCCCTCAACGTAGACGCGGAGGCGGTTAAGGCGGCTGCAGAGCTTTTCGACGCCTTTCTAATAGACTGTAAGGACACCAACCCTGAAATTTATGAAAGCTACACGGGCAAAGATAATAAGCAAATGCTTGAAAATCTTGAATTTCTCGTAGGAGCAGTCGGAACTGATAAGATCACGGTGCGGCTTCCGCTTATTCCCGAGTATAACTGTGATGAGGACAGAGACAAAAGCGAGACGTTGCTTCGGAAAATGGGGATTGTGAATTTTGACAGATTTGAATACAAGGTAAAAAACCAAAATAATACTTTATAATAAAAGAACTTGCAATCAAAAATAATTGCAAGTTCTTTTGCTTTACGGGAAGATACAAATTCCCTAATGCCTAATCCCTAATCACTATGGCCTATGGCCTCCTTTCCCTAATTTCTCGGTACGTCGAAAAACGTTTCTATCGTTCTTTCGCAGGCAAGCGGGGTATAGCGCCAATAATCTATATGATTTTCTTCGGGCACATAGTATTTTATCTGCTTTTTCTCGCAATAGTCTTCCGAAAGATCTATTATTACCAATTTTATCTTCATTCTTTCAGGAATGATATTTTTTATATATACCGTGGCACACATTCCGGGCTTTGCTCCCTCAAAGGGCTCGGAAAGTCCCGCTAAATTTGGCGCAAGCTCGACGAATATGCCGTAATCTTCAACGCTTCTTATAATTCCAACGGCGGTTTGACCTGCCGAAAACATTGCCGCGTTTTCCTCCCAAGAGCCAAGAAGCTCCTTATGCGTTAAAAGTATTCTGCCGCTTACGGCGTCGATCTCTCTTACCGCGCAAAGAATATCCTCTCCCACCTTAAAACGTTCAAGAGGCGAATCTATGCGCGAAACGGATATGCAGTCGATGGGTAAAAGCGAGATTATGCCGCAACCTATATCGGCAAAACAGCCGAAGCTTTCTACGTGGGTTATCCTTGCGCTTATAACGTCGCCGGGCGTGAGCTTTTTCACGTATTGCTCGTAGCACTCGCGCTGGGCAAGCTTTCTTGAAAGCCTTGCGTGAGGTTTGCCTTCGGAGTCGGTATAAATATCTACCACTTTAAAGCACACGGGCTTTCCCACACGGCTTATTATGGCGATGTCCTTCGTTTTTGCGCCGAAGAGTTCTTCGACAGCTTCACTTTTTGGGATTTCTCCGATTGCGCCGCCGAGGTCAAGTATAAGGTTGTGTTCCTCGGTGCACAGATTCACTCGTCCTTCGAGGATACGACCGTATTTTTGTGCGGCGTATAATTCTTGTGTTGTGTAGCGGTAATTTGATTGGTTTTGTCCTTCCGGTTTGTACATCATAATCTTTCCTTTCGTTTTTTTCTTTACATTGTATTCTTTTTTTGCAAATACTATGATTGACATAACTAAAAGCTTGTGGTATGATAGATAGACAAAGAGTTTTTTCTGGAGATGTAAATATGAAAAAAGAACTTGAGAAGGTATATAAGCCTTCTGAAATTGAAGACAGAATTTATGCAGAATGGATCGAGAAGGGGTATTTCACACCCGAGATAGACAAATCTAAAAAGCCCTTTTCTTTGGTCATTCCTCCTCCCAACGTAACGGGACAGCTTCATATGGGCCATGCTCTTGACGAGACATTGCAGGACACACTCGTCAGATATAAGCGTATGCAGGGCTTTTGTACCCTTTGGGTGCCCGGTACTGACCATGCGGGAATCGCAACACAGATAAAGGTCGAGGAAAATTTAAGGAAGAACGAGGGCCTTACAAGATATGACCTCGGCAGAGAGAAGTTCCTTGATCGTGTATGGGATTGGAAAAATCAGTACGGCAACCGTATCATCAATCAGCTCAAGAAGCTCGGTTCTTCCTGTGACTTCACAAGAGAAAGATTTACTATGGATGAGGGTTGCTCAAGAGCTGTAAGAGAGGTATTCGTAAACCTTTATAACAAGGGCCTCATTTACAGAGGATACCGCATCATCAACTGGTGTCCCCATTGCCGCACGGCGCTTTCCGATGCAGAGGTTGAGTACAGCGAAAAGAGCGGTGCATTTTGGCATATAAGATATCAGGTCAAGGACAGCGACAGATTTTTAACCGTTGCAACGACGCGTCCCGAGACTATGCTCGGTGATACGGCGGTTGCGGTTCACCCCGAGGACGAAAGATATACTGACCTTGTCGGCAAGACGCTTATACTTCCTCTTTTGAACAGAGAGATACCCATTGTCGCAGACGAGTACGTTGAAAAGGATTTCGGAACGGGTTGCGTTAAGATAACGCCCGCACACGACCCCAACGACTTTGAGGTTGGTCAAAGACATAACCTTGAATGTATAAGAGTTCTTGACGATGACGCTAAGGTAAGCTACGATTGCAAATATAAGGGAATGGATCGCTTCGAAGCGAGAAAGGCTATCGTCGAGGATCTTGAAAAAGAGGGCTATCTTGAGAAGGTCGAGGACTACAGCCACAACGTCGGCACTTGCTACCGTTGTAAGACGATAGTCGAGCCCGTAAGCTCGGATCAGTGGTTTGTAAAGATGAAGCCCCTCGCAGAGCCCGCTATCAAGACGGTTCGCGACGGAGAGATAAAGTTCGTACCCGAGAGATTTACGAAAACGTATATGAACTGGATGGAAAACATCCACGACTGGTGCATTTCCCGTTTGGTGGGGACACAGAATTCCCGCCTTCTATTGCGACGAGTGCGGCGAGACTTTCGTTTCTAAAGAGGATATGGCGCATTGTACAAAGTGCGGTGCGGCTTTAAGACAAGAGGAAGACGTGCTCGATACGTGGTTCAGCTCTGCTCTTTGGCCTTTTGAAACACTTGGCTGGCCCGATAAGACGGAGGATTACGACTATTTCTATCCCACGTCCACGCTCGTTACGGGATACGATATCATTTCCTTCTGGGTATCGAGAATGATATTCTCCGGACTTGAGCATACGGGCACAAAGCCCTTTGATACGGTGCTTATCCACGGCCTCGTAAGAGACGCGCAGGGAAGAAAGATGTCGAAGTCACTCGGCAACGGCATCGATCCCTTGGAGATAATCGACACTTACGGTGCAGACGCACTCCGCTTTGCGCTTCTTACAGGTAACGCTCCCGGAAACGATATGAGATTTTCCGATGAGAAGATCGAGGCGGCTCGTAACTTCTGCAACAAGATATGGAACAGCGCAAGATTTACTTTGATGAATCTTGACATAGACGAGATAAAGCTCCCCGCAGAGGAAAGCCTCGCGCTTGCTGACAGATGGATACTTACACTCCTTGAAAGACTTATTAAGGGCGTTACAGAAAGCCTTGATAAGTACGAGCTCGGTATTGCTTTAGGAAAGCTCTACGACTTTATTTGGGATAACTTCTGCGACTGGTATATCGAGCTTGCAAAGCCCAGACTTGCTGATAAGGAAAGTGCTGATGGCAAGGTTGCACAGAACGTACTTGCATACGTGCTCTCGCGTTGCATGCAACTTTTGCATCCCTTTATGCCCTTTATCACAGAGGAAATCTGGCAGAGCCTTCCCGGTATAAGCTCGTCCGTTATGGTATCGGAGTTCCCCGTATACGATGAAAAGCTTGATTTTGCTTCATCTTGCGACAGCATGGAGCGCATCATTGCCGCTATCAAGTCCATAAGAAACGTAAGACGCGATATGGACGTACCTCCTTCAAGAAAGGCGGCGCTCTATATCGACAGCGACTACCAAGACAGCTTTAACGAGGATACAGCGATATACTTTACAAAGCTTGCTTTCGCTTCAAGCGTCGAGTTTGTAAAGGATTATCAAAACGATAAGGCGGTCCAAGCGATAAGCGCGGGCGCGAAGTGCTATATTCCTCTTGCGGATATCATTGACGTTGAAAAAGAGCTTGCGCGTCTTGAAAAGGAGAAGGAAAAGGCACTTGCGGAGGTAGCTTTGGTCGAGAAAAAGCTTTCCAACGAGAGTTTTGTATCACGCGCACCTGCGGCAGTAGTCGAGGGCGAAAGAGCAAAGCTTGAGAAGCACAAAAAGACTCTTGCTAATGTTCTTGAAAGCATTGCAAATCTCAAAAAATAATCTTGCGGGACGGGTCATTCCCGTCCCCTTTCTTTAAAAAAGGGGAATTTTCGTGAACTTTAAAGAAGCAATGGAATATATATCATCTCACAAGCGCTTTGGCGTAAAAAGCGGTCTTGACAGAATGAAGCTTATAGTAGAGCAAAGCGGTATTTGGGAAAAAATATGCAAAATACGCTTTATTCATATAGCGGGAACCAACGGCAAGGGATCTGCGGCTTCTATGTGCGCGTCGGTGCTTTCCGGGGCGGGATATAACACGGGGCTTTACGTTTCTCCTTACGTTGACGAATTTACGGAAAGGATATCCGTATGCGGCGTGCGTATCTCGGAAGATGATTTTGCAAGGTGCATCGAATTCTTTTTGCCGTATACCGAATCGCTTGATAAGGAGCGTTACGGCGACTTCAAGGAGTTTGAGCTTATAACGCTTGCGGCGCTTAAATATTTTTGCGATAAAGCTTGCAAGTACGTCGTCTTCGAGGTAGGTATAGGCGGAAGACTTGATGCAACTAATATTATATTGCCTTACGTATCGCTTATTATGTCGATTTCGAAGGACCACGAGCAACAACTTGGCGACACTATTCGAGCTATTGCCTCGGAAAAGTGCGGAATTATAAAGGAAAACGTGCCTTGCGTGTGTTATCCTCTACAAAACGCGGAGGCTCTTGTCGAAATAAAACACCACGCGGCGAGCAAAAATTCCAAGCTATATATTCCGACGCTTCCCGAAAATATCAAAGTGACCGATGAGGGTACGGAATTTTTCTATGAGGGCGAGCATTACAAGACGTCGCTTTTAGGTGTTCACCAGGCGTATAACTGCGCGACGGTGCTCAAAGCGTTTGATGTTATGCGCTCGCTTGGTGTGAAGATAACGAAAGAGCAGGAAAAAGAGGGGATTTTAAACCTCTATCACAGCGCACGTCTTGAAATTCTTTCAAAAGAGCCGCTCGTGATACTTGACGGAGCTCACAATGAGGGCGGTTTTGCGGCACTTTCCGAGAGCATAGAGCTTTTGGCAAAAGGTAAAAAGCGCGTATTCGTTATGGGAATGTGCACCGACCATATAAAAGACGAAGCCCTTGCAAAGCTTATAAAAAAAGACGATACGATATACGTATCGCAAGTGAAGGATAATCCCCGCGCAGCAAGCCCTGAGGTGCTTGCAAAAGCGCTTGCACCGTACTCTGAAAGAGTAATTTGCAAGGAAAGCTTAACTGATGCTTTAAAGGCGGCTCTTTCAGGGGCGGATAAAGACACGGTTACCGTTTGTTGCGGCTCGCTGTTTATCGCAACCGAAACAAAAAAATATTTTAGCGACACGAACTGACGCGTTTTTTAAAATAAAAGGAGTATTCTGCTTTTTGCGGAATACTCTTTTTTGTTAGGAGGAAACATGTCACTTTCATTTACTCTTGAGGAAAATTGCCTTTTTGCCGAGATAAGCGGAGAAATCGACCACCATAGCGCGAAGACCTTACGCGACGAGATAGATAAGGCGTGCGACAAATATCTGCCGGACAAGCTCTGCATAGACCTTACTGAGCTCGGATTTATGGATAGCTCGGGCATTGGACTCGTGCTTGGAAGATATCAATATATGAAGCGCAAGGGAAAACAGACCGTGCTTGTAGTACCGCAGGGGAAAATAAGGCAAATACTCGTTATGGCAGCGACGGACAAGTTTGTAAGACTTTATGAAAAGCGGGAGGATATTTAAAATGAACGGAAAAGCTATCAATAAATTCACTTTGGAAATAGAGGCAAGGTCGGTAAATGAGAGCTTCGCAAGAATCGTTACGGCGGGCTTTATATCGGCTCTTGACCCTACCATAGACGATCTTGCGGATATAAAGACCGCCGTTAGCGAGGCGGTGACAAACTGCATAGTACACGCATATAAGAACGCGGGCGGCAAGATAAGGATAAGCGCTTGGTACGACGAAAGAAAGCTCCTTACCATCACCGTTAAGGACAGGGGGTGCGGTATCGAGGACGTGAATAAAGCAAAAGAGCCTTTATATACTACGGACAAAAGCGGCGAACGTTCCGGAATGGGCTTTGCCATTATGGAGAATTTTATGGATAAGCTACACGTTTATTCAAAAGTCGGTGCAGGTACGAGGGTGGTAATGAAAAAACAGCTGTGATACATAATTTTTTTGGAGGCTATATATGGATTACAGCAAGAATGCCGAGCTTGTACGGCTTGCAAAGTCGGGAGATAAAAAAGCGCTTGAGCAGTTGTGCGTATTAAACGGCGGGCTCGTTAAAAGCATTGCCGTGAGATTTACGGGTAGAGGAAGCACGTTTGAGGATCTTTTTCAGAT
>CALCTE010000289.1 GCA_937893885.1 uncultured Clostridia bacterium
AGGACGACGTCAAGGAAGTTGCACAGGGCTATGAGTGCGGTATCGGACTTGAAAAATTCAATGACATTCACGAAAACGATGTTTTGGAAGCTTTCATAATGGAAGAGGTACAGCAGTAAAATCATTACAAGCGGCTGAAGCATTTTGCTAAAGCCGCTTGTTTTTTTGGAGAGAATATGGGATTTTTACCTTTATATGCGCTAAAGAAAAAGTGGGGCGAGTGCGAAAAGCCCGATTTTGTATATGTTTGCGGTGACGCATATGTCGATCACCCATCATTCGGTGCCGCTATAATTTGCAGAGTGCTTGAATCCAAGGGGTATTCTGTCGCTTTTATAGCTCAACCCGATTATAAGAGTACCGATGATATAAAAGCCTTTGGCAAGCCTAGGCTTGGCTTTCTTGTAAGCTCGGGCAATATTGACTCAATGGTGGCTCATTTTACCGCATCAAAAAAACGCAGAAATGACGATTATTATTCGCCCGGAGGAAAGGGTGGGTACAGACCCGACCGGGCAGTTATCGTATATTGCAATCTCATAAGACAAGCGTACGGTGACGTGCCGATAATAATCGGCGGTCTTGAGGCGTCTTTGCGCCGTTTTGCACATTACGATTATTGGAGCAATAAGGTCAGAAGAAGTATACTTATTGACAGCAGAGCAGATATCCTTTCATACGGAATGGGCGAGAAAACAATACTGCGTATTGCCGAGCTTCTTGATAAAGGAGTGCCGATTAAAAAGATTCGCGATGTTCGCGGCACTGTCGTCTACACTTCGAAGGAAAACGTAGCTCTCGATGAGTGTGTACATACCTATGATTACGACATATTAAAGACGGATAAAACTGCTTACGCAAAAGCATTTAAGCTCCAATGTGACAATAATGATCCCGTAAGTGCAAAAAAAATAGTTGAAAGCTACGGCGATAAAGTGTTATTGCAAAATCCACCCCAACCTATGCTCTCGCGCGAGGAGCTTGATGCGGTGTATGAATTGCCTTTTATGAGGGATTATCACCCTGCGTACGAGTCTTTGGGTGGTGTTCCCGCGATAAAAGAGGTCAAATTTTCTATTTGTCACAACAGAGGTTGCTTCGGTCAGTGCTCGTTTTGTGCCATTGCTTACAATCAAGGCAGGGGAGTTGTTTCAAGGAGCAGTGATTCAGTAATAAAAGAGGCAAAGTTGCTGACAAAGCTTCCCGATTTCAAAGGCTATATTCACGACGTAGGCGGTCCGACGGCAAATTTCAGATACTCTGCATGCGAAAAGCAAGCAGAATTGGGTGCATGTAAAAACAAGCGTTGTCTTGCGCCTACACCTTGTAAAAACCTTATTGTCGACCATAGCGAATACCTTTCGCTTCTTCGCTCATTACGCGCACTTGACGGCGTAAAAAAAGTGTTTATACGCTCCGGAATTCGTTTTGACTATATGATGCTCGATAAAGATGACAGCTTCTTTAAGGAACTTGTAAAATATCACGTTAGCGGTCAACTCAAGGTTGCTCCCGAGCATTGTTCTCAAAGTGTATTAAAATTGATGGGAAAACCGGAAATAAGCGTTTATAACGGCTTTAGGGAAAAATTCTTCAAGATAACTAAACAGTTAGGTAAGGAGCAATATCTTGTGCCATATTTGATAAGCTCTCACCCGGGTAGCACTTTAAATGACGCTATTGAGCTTGCTTTGTTTTTAAAAGACTGGAAGCTTTCTCCGGAGCAGGTACAAGACTTTTACCCTACACCTGGAACACCGTCAACTTGTATGTTTTACACGGGAATTGATCCTATGACGGGTAAGAAGGTATACGTTCCCTCAAGCTATGAAGAAAAGCAAATGCAAAGAGCGCTTTTGCAATTTACAAAGCCCGAAAATGCTGATATCATCAGAAAGGCATTAACGCTTGCTGACAGAAAAGACCTTATAGGATACGGAAAGGGCTGTCTTATTAGACCTAAATATGATAATAAAGCGAAAATATCAAATAAAGGTGCGAAGATCAAAAAGAGGGGGAAGAAATAATGTCAAGAGAAATTAAAATATCACCTTCCGTTCTTGCTTGTGATTTCACAAATATCGAAGCAGAGATCAAGAGCATGGAAGAAGCGGGTGCCGATATGCTTCATTTGGATGTAATGGACGGCGTTTTTGTGCCGAACATCAGCTTCGGTATGCCCGTTATTTCAGCGATGAGAAAGAAAACGGATATTTACTTTGACACACATCTTATGATAGTAGAACCGGAAAGGTATATTGATGAATTTTGTGATGCGGGAAGTCAAAATATTACTATTCATTACGAGGTTTGCAATGACATCGAGGGAACCATAAAAAAGATACATTCTCGGGGTGTTCACGCTTCGATCTCAATAAAGCCTAAAACGCCTGTTGAGGATATATTTCCATATATTCATCTTGTTGATATGGTGCTTGTAATGACTGTCGAGCCGGGCTTTGGCGGGCAAAGCTTTATGGCGGATATGATGCCAAAGGTTGAAAAACTCAAATCGGTAAGAGAACAAAAAGGGCTTGATTTCAGCATACAAGTGGACGGCGGAATAAGCGAAAGCACCATTGAAATTGCCGCAAAAGCTGGAGCTGATAATTTTGTCGCGGGAAGCGCCGTATTTAAGGTTGCAGACAGAAAAGCCATAATAGAACAAATGAAAAAAATCGCGCAAAGATAGGTGTAAACAAATGGATAAATTTTCAACAAATAAAAATGATATTCTTCTTTTAAACAAACTTTTCGGAAATCTTGATCCTTCAAGTTTACCTGCAAGATTTAAACTTGGCAAAAAAGAATACAAGGGCATCGGAGACGATTTTTCACCTACGGTTCGAAAGAGACTTGTTGATTCAAATATTTGTGAAACTGTAATAACGGGTAAAAACTCCAAAGGGATTCAAGTTCGTGCCGAAATTGTTGAATACAGAGATTTTCCCGTCGTAGAATGGCAACTTTTCTTTGAGAACACAAGCAGTAGAACGTCGGGAATATTAAGTGAATTAAATCCTATTGATTTTGTATTCCCGGGTAAAAAGGCGGTTTTACAGCACAATAACGGCGATACGACAAAAAGCAATTGCTTTGAAAGATATGAAACCGATATAAAGAAAGAAGCAACTGTATTATCGCCTATAAACGGCGTTTCTTGTCAAGGTGCATTTCCTTACATGAGACTTTGTCTTGAGGATTATATTGTAAGCATTGCTATAGGTTGGACGGGTCAGTGGCAAGCGAGCTTTTCAAAAGAGTCAAAGGGTATACGCTTCATAGCAGGTCAGCAGAGATTTGCTTCAAAGATATACGCAGGGGAGACCTTCTGTACGCCGAAGATAACACTAATGCTTACTGATACCAGCGATACGTCCAGAGCGATGAATATGTGGAGAAGATGGTATTTTGCACACATTCTCCCAAAAGAATTCGGTAAATCTATTTCTCCTAAGTCTTGTATGCACGTTTTTGCGTATGATGGTCCTGAGTTTACGGGTGCAACCACCGAAAGCCAAGTAAACGGCTTAAAGCAATACGTCGAGAGAGGCTTGAAGCCTGATATTTGGTGGTTTGACGCCGGTTGGTATAAGTGCGATAAGGAATGGACTAAA
>CALCTE010000290.1 GCA_937893885.1 uncultured Clostridia bacterium
AGTTATCTAAACGACGAGCCTGTTGAAACAACGGCTAAGGAGATTCCCGAAATTTCGAAGGGAACTCTCAAAGACGACAAATAGAAATCCCGGTGAGGTGTAATTTTGATAGAAGAAAGAATTGTAACCGCCAAAACCGAGAGGCAAGCAAAGGAGAGAGTTGCCCTCGAACTCGGTGTCGATGCGGAGAAATTAAACTGTGAAATGATCGAAGCCGCCAAAAAAGGAATTTTAGGCTTCGGTGCACAAGACCCCAAATTCAAGGTAAGCTACGAAGATAATACCAAGCCCGCAAAGCAGACAAGCTCTGTATCGGAGCCTGAGGTAAAAGAAGCTGCCAAGAAAGAGGAGCAAAAATCGGTGGGTATCAATGAGAATGGAGTGGACGTTGTTATTTCCTTCGTCGATATGATACTTGCGGATATGAAGCTTACTGCAAGTGCAAAGCTTGTAAAGAGCGACAAGGAAGACGTATATATCGAGATAGTCGGTGAAAATCTCGGTGTTATAATCGGACATCACGGCGAGGTACTTGATTCGATACAATACCTTGCAAATATCGTTTGCGAAAACGAGAAAGCTGATAACCGCAGAATTCACATTGACGTCGAAAATTACAGAGCGCGCAGAGAAGAAACGCTTAACAAGCTTGCCGACAGAATGGCAAAAAAAGCGCTCGCAAGTGGCAGAAACGTAACTTTAGAGCCTATGAATCCTTATGAGAGAAGGATAATTCACTCAAGAATTCAGAACATCGAAGGTGTAACGACACGTTCAGTCGGAACAGATCTCGGCAGAAAGGTCGTTATATATCCCGAAAAGGGTCATGTCAGAAGCGACAGATACGATGATAAGTATAAGGTTGAAAGACCCGAATACTCTGCCTCCGACGGTTGCTACGACAGATATACAGCACCCGGAAAATAAAAATATGCCGAATACGGCAAAAAAGAAAGCAAAGCTCGGCAGAATGAGAGCTTTGCTTTTATTTTAGGTGAACATTATGGATTTTTTAAATGACACAATAGCGGCGGTATCTTCTCCGCGCGGAACGGGCGGTGTTGCCGTCATACGCATAAGCGGAGAGGGAAGCCTTGAAGTTGCTGAAAAAATGCTTCGAACGTATAAAAACTGTCCGCTTTCACAGCTTACCCCCGCAAAGCTTTACAGATGCATAGTTAAGGGAGAAGACGGCAATATCGACGACTGTATGTGTGCTTATTTCAAATCGCCAAGCTCCTTTACAGGCGAAGATACTGTTGAAATATACTGCCACGGCGGCGCGCTTTGCACGAGCCTCGTTTTAGAACGATGCTTTATATGCGGAGCCCGTCAAGCGCTTGCAGGTGAATTTACGAAGCGCGCGTTTATAAACGGAAAGCTTACTCTTACTGCGGCAGAAGCCGTCGGAGAGCTTATTCATGCAAAGACCAAGGCTGCAGTCGCTATTTCAAATTCAAACATTCACAGCACTTTGGACAAGAAAATATCGGAAATCTCCGACGAGCTAAAAGAAATACTTGCTTCCGTATACGTATATATTGACTACCCCGACGAAGAACTTTACGATCTGTCAGCGTCAGAAATGGCGGAAAGACTCACCGAGGTAAGAGATGAGATCGACACACTTTGCAAAAGCTACAGAAGCGGTATGGCGGTAAGTGCGGGAATTTCAACGGCAATAGTCGGAACTCCCAACGTCGGAAAATCCACGCTCTTAAATCTGCTTTGTAAAAAAGAGCGCGCTATAGTGACGGATATCGCGGGTACAACGCGCGATATTATAAGCGAAGAGGTCGTCCTTGGCGATGTTTTGCTCAAGCTTTCGGATACTGCTGGCGTAAGAAAGACGGACGACGTCGTTGAAAGAATAGGCGTAAATTTAAGCCTTGAGGAAATTAACAGAGCAGAGCTTATATTTGCCGTGTTTGACGGCTCAAGAGAGCTTTCAAGTGACGACAGAGATTTAATCAGTAAACTTAAAGAAAGCTCAAAGACCGTGCTTGCGATAGTGAATAAATCGGACAAAGCAACCGTGCCTCTTGATGAAATATTGCAAAGCTTTGAAAACGTTATGTGTATAAGTGCTCAAAACAGTGAAGTCCGAACAGACATTGAAGAAGTTATAAAAAAGCTCTTTTTGGACGAAAGCCTTGATTTTGCTACGAGCCCGATAGTAACAAGCGCAGAGAGGAATGCCGCACTTATAACGGCAAAGGAAAGCATTATAAGGGCTATAGAACTTCTTTTGGCAGACGGTGAGCAGACTATAGCAGGAAGCCTTTGCGAAGAAGCTGTGGCGTCTTTAGACGGCTGTAGCGGTAAGGCTGTAAGCGAGGACGTCGTAAACACCATATTCTCCCGATTTTGCGTGGGAAAATAAAAATATAAGCCTTTGGACTTTCATTATCCAAAGGCTTCATTTTTTACTGTAAATATTCTTTATTCATTGCACTGCATAAGAGGCGAATGGGGAAGAAGATAAACGCTGCTGCAAGAAGCGTATAAAGCGTTTCGGGAAGGAATGTGTACCAAAGCGTTTTAAAGAAGTTGAACGCCTTATAGGTAGTAAGTATTGCCACGGTATCAAGCAAATGCTTCGCTATAACAAACACTGTGCTTATAGCAAGAAAGGGGAGGAATCCATCACTAAAATAAAGCTCGACTGCGTAAGCGGCAAGGTAGCACATAAGCATATACACTACAGCTGAGAAAAACACACCGCCGCCGCAGATGATATCTATAAGATACCCGCCGATAAGACCGTAAACAGCGCCGGAGCGAGCTCCTTCAAAGAAAGAAAGAGTGCATACGTATAGCAATACAAGCTGCGGACGTGCTCCGAATATTTCAAGCTTTGCAAAGAATACCGCTTGAATGATAAGGGTTGCGACAAGAATGAGCGAATAAAGAAAATGCTTTAAAATCGAATTTGCGGAAAGTCTCACGGCGTCACCGCCTTTCCGGTAAAATCAGTCACTATCATAACGCTTTCAACGGTGTTAATATCGACGGTGGTTTTCACGAGAGCATACCTGCTTTGACTGTACTCATCGTTTAAAATATCCACAACTTCACCTATAGATATGCCACGTGGATAGACGCCGCCCGCACCGGAAGTCATTACCTTGTCACCTATCTGTATCTCGGACGTATCGCCAATATATTCCAACCTCATACAACCGTTTGCCGCGTCCATAAAGTTACCCGTTGCAACGATGCTTTCGGCGCTTTTTACGGTGACGTTTTCTTCTCCTGTGAGTATTGTCCTTTCTGTATACGCGCTCACCGTGAAGTTGGGGTTAACTGCACACGTGCATATTGAGTGATTCAATGCAACATCAGTAATTATGCCCGCAAGACCTTGGTCGGTTATAATGGGCATACCCTTCGTTACGCCGTCTATACTTCCCTTGTCGATGGTAAATGCCGCAAGGTAGTTTATTTGACTGTAGGCGATAACGTTTGCTTTCTCAAAGTTATAATTGCTTGAGGAGCGTTTTAATTCGAGAAAGTTATAGAGCCAATCGTTTTCGCGCTTTAGTTGGTCTGATCTTTCTACATCCTCTTCCATTGATTTTATCTGCTCTTTAAGAGCTTCGTTTTCGTCTTTAAGT
>CALCTE010000291.1 GCA_937893885.1 uncultured Clostridia bacterium
TATAAGGCGATCAACGCAAAACAAGCCAATGTGAAGTTTTCCAATTGTTGTTGGGCCCCGCCTGTTTTTCAGTCAAAATTGCCTGACGCATGAAACGACGCATAAAATTTTGTACTGTGTGGAGATATAATGTACGGAATGGATTTCCAATATCTCCATAACGTCCATTGTTTCCACGAAAATCGGACATAATGGACTCTGCAAAAGCAATGTACATTTAATTTAACCGACTGTTAATCATGATGTCGCTGGTTCAAGCCCGGCACGGGGAGCCAAAAATCCCGTTCACGCAAGTGGGCGGGATTTTACTTTTTCACTATTACCTTTTCACTCTTCACTTTTCACTAAATAAAACTTTGCAACGGGATTTTTGGGAAGTAGTAAGTAAGAGGTAATAAGTATTGCGGATTTGCCGCTTTTATGCTATAATACACACAAAGGCGGTGATAATATGACATATAAAGAACTTATGTTTGAATCCCTTACTGGTTTATTAGAAGAAAATGAAGAATTAATGTATCCTATTTATGGATTGCTTAATCAGGGAAACACACAGTATTATGGTTATTTTGGGTTTACAGATCATTATTTACTGATTGCACTTCTATCCGGAATAGGCAAACAGATTACATACACCACGCGTGTGCCTCTAGATATTAAATCAATAAAGGTTAAGCAAACTGCCATTTTTAAGCAATATGTTATAGATATTACTTTTAATGAGGGAGCACCTTGCAGGATTACGGCGGCTCCCAAAGTTTTGACTGTTGACACACAAAAAGAAAATTTGCCGAGTTTTCTGGAGCATCTATATACTATAGCACCAAAAACAAAGCAGCTTGAGTTGAAACGGTTCTCTGGTGAAAAGATTCACACCCAATATTTCAATTATATTTTAGGTGTTTTTCTTTCTTTTGTTCCTATGGTTCCCATTATGATTCTAATTTTAGAATGGAAAGAGAGCGGGGAGTGGCTTTTTGGTGAACTCATATCTGCATTTTTAAAAGCCCTACCTATTATGGTGTTAATATGGGGTGTGGTTTTGCTACCTTTAATTCTCCTAGCAATATTAAATCGTTTTTGTTTCGGTAAGGTGATATGCGTTCTTGATGATAAAGGAATACACACAGAAAATGATTTAATATTATGGACTGACATTAAAGGTGTTTCATTTGAAGCGGCTATGTACTCACGGTTTAGATATAGTCCTTCTTGCGCAACATTTTCTATAAAAAACGCAGGAGAATATGAGTTTGATATTATACATTTTCCGTTTTATGGTTTACGAAAGATAAAAAGATATTGTCCGGGTATTAGTGTTAAGGTGCACAACAAAGGATGGTTAGTATTTATGGCATTATGCCCCACGATAATTGCAATTGTTCTTTCACTGCTTTCTTGACTTATGGTATAATACACTAAAGGCGGTGATTATGTGACTAAATTAAGATATAGCATTATATTTTCGCTTTTTGTGTATTTGGCTCTTTATATTAGTCTTTTGATCAGTGTAAGAAATTACACCACGATTTTTATTGCTCTTTTGACGCTTTTATGGCACACTTTAGCTAATATATATTGTGCTTGGATTTCATCGTATAGATTTAAGAATCCGAAGGCTAAATATATTGAGATAAAAAACAAATTTATTAAGAAAATGTTTGTACGTCCGTTCATTATGGAGAATCTTTCTTCTGCAAGTAAACACAGCAACAAGACAAATATCATCGGATTGGTATTAAACATTATAAATGTTTTAATGTTAGTTTCGTTTGAAATTTTGCTTTTTATGCCCAAGATAACTTGTGATCCTTATGTTTTTACTCTTGTCATCGGAGTAGGGCGGGGCGCTCGTTTTCATAGATATCTCTATTTTGAACTTCATTCCTTTAATGAGATCATACCTGCTGAAGCCTCAAAGGCTTTTGTATTATTGGTTTCGCTGATATTTATGGTTTTTGTGATATTGTTTGAACGTCAACTTAAAGAACACAGACAAAAAATTGAGCGAAACACCGAAAAAGTGCCACGCCGAAAGCCATTTAAGAAAATCAAATGGCATTTTCCGTTATATACCGCTCTTATTGATATTTCCGCTCGCAGAAACAATAAAAAGCATAAATTTTACTATGCCGCCGATCAACTTGAACAAATCGAGAATTTGGTGAAGTCTGAGTCCAAAAATGCACAATTAAAACTTGAAAGAAAGGGCGATAAGCTTATTTCTTTTGAGGTTCTCGACACGTTGAATGACCATGTGATGTTTACGGGCTTATTTTTATAAAATAAAATTACGCTTTGCTCAAAAACGAACAGAAATTAAGCACTTTTATCAGCCGAATCTGGTAATATAAAATTCTTCTTTTTTGACTATTTCCATAAAACCAAAATTGTTATATAATGACTTTGCATAAAACAAGGAGTGGAAATAAAGTGTCACATAATCGTCAAAAAAAGATTGCCGTTATCAATGATTTCAGTGGATTCGGCCGTTGCTCCATAGCGGCGTCGTTGCCTATAATTTCGGCAATGAAGATACAGTGCTGTCCCTTGCCAACGTCAATTTTCTCAAATCATACGGGGTTTGACAGCTTTTATTATACCGACTATACCGAGCATATGAATGCGTATATTGATGAATGGGTGAAATTGGGATTACGCTTTCACGGTATTCTCACGGGCTTTCTCGGCTCGCCCGAGCAGATTTGTATCGTAAAACGGTTTTTAGAGCTTTTCAAGAAAGATGACAACATTACCGTTATTGATCCCGTTATGGGAGATTACGGGAAACTGTATCCTACGTACTCACCGCTTTTGGCACGGCAGATGTCTTCGCTCGTGCCTTATGCGGATATATTGACGCCGAATCTGACGGAGGCTTGTATTCTCACGGGGACGGAGTATAAACCCGATATGCGCGAAGAAGAGCTTGCAAAGCTGTGTGAAAGGTTAAGCGAAATGGGACCGAGTAAGATCGTAATTTCCGGTCTTGAGCGCGGCGATGATCTTGAAAACTTTATTTATGAATCGGGAAAAGAGCCGCAAACGGTAAGACAGCATAAGGTGGGTCCCTGCCGTTCGGGCACGGGCGACGTTTTTTCCTCTATTGTTGCGGCAGATGCCGTTAACGGCGCCGAATTTACAAGTTCCGTGCGTCACGCATCTACATTTATTGCCAAAGTTCTGCGGCGTACGATCGAGCTTGATCTGCCTAAAACCGACGGCATTTGCTTTGAAGAATACTTAACGGAAATCTGAAAAGGTAAGCAGTTATGAAAAATCAAAGACTTAAACTGATGTGCCTTGCAGGTGTATTTACTGCCGTGGTGTTCGTGTTTACCGCTTACCTTCACATTCCCGTCCACACGGGATATACCCATGTCGGAGACGGGGTTATCTATATTGCGGCTTGTATTTTGCCGCTTCCTTATGCTATGTTTGTCGGCGCATGCGGAGCGCTCCTTGCAGACTGTCTTACCGGATTTGCCGTTTGGGCACCGGGTTCCGTTATTATTAAGACGGCAGCCGTACTGTTCTTCTCACGCAAAAGCAGTAAAATTATCAGCCTGCGCAACATATTTGCGCTTTTGCCTGCATGGGCGCTATGTATCGGCGGATATTATTCATACGAGGCTTTGATCACGCGTAATTTTATCGCACCGCTTGCGGGAATACCGGGATATGTTACGCAGTCGGTTTTAAGCAGCGTTTTATTTGTTACGCTTGGACTTATTATGGACAAATTGAATATCAAACAAATGATAAACGGAGGAAAATCCTTATGATGACGATTACGTATCCCGTGAAAACGGGTATTTATGTAAATATGACCAATCGTTGCCCCTGCGCTTGCACCTTCTGTCTTCGACACAACGGCGAAGGCGTGTACGGCTCCGATTCCTTATGGCTTGAAAGAGAGCCTACGGTTGAAGAAATTTGTAAAAGTATAGACTCGTGGGATCTGGCACAATACAGCGAGGTGGTTTTCTGCGGTTACGGCGAGCCCACCGAGCGTCTTGACGATCTTTTGAAGGTTGCGGCGCATATCAAGTCAAAGAGTGACATCAAGATCCGTATCAATACAAACGGTCTTGCCGATTTGATATGGAATGAAAAAACAGCGCCGAAGTTAAAGGGCCTTATCGATACCGTTTCCGTTAGCTTGAATGCAACTAATAAGGAAGATTATTTCAAGGTCGTCCGCCCTAAATTCGGCATTGACTCCTACGACGCTATGCTTAAATTCACGAAGGATTGTACCGAATACGTTCCTAACGTCGTTATGACGGTAGTGGACGTCGTAACCTCAAAAGAAGAACAGGAACTTTGCCGCAAGATTTGCGACTCCGTTGGGGCGACGCTTCGCATTCGCCCTTACGAGAGCTGATAGGCCTATTTGCATTGCAAGCTCTTTCCAACGAACATACGCCGTTGATTTCAAGGGCTTTTCGTTTTTTTTGTTTTTTCTTCCTGTTTTGCCCATAAAAATATGCAACCCAAAAGTGTCTAACTTTTGGGTTGCATATCAAATTTACGCTTATTTTTGTATGAGTTATTTGCAGATTTTTTATTACCGTACAGATTTTCGAATCTCCTATAAGGCTCGTGATGTCGGGTTTTGATTGGGTATTTACAAAATCAATTTTTTTTGCTATAATGGATTTGAAAAAGCGGGGCGCTGATTCTTTACAAAAGCTTTAGATTACGATGAAAAAATAGATGGAGGTGCGATATGAAAAAGTTCTTATGTGTAATTTTGCTCTTGTGTGTAACTGCCGCTTCGGTGGCGGGTACGTCGTTTACAGTCCACGCCGCGCCAAGCGGTAAAATCGAAAGCTGCGAGTGGTCGGTCAAAGGAACTGTTTTGACCATAAGTGGCAGAGGGGCACTTAACGTCAGATACGACAACACTCCTTGGGGCAACTCTATCACCGAGCTTAAAATAAACGAAGGCGTCACGTCGATCTCGCAAAGCGCTTTTCTCGGCTGCACAGATCTTCGCAAGGTCACTTTGCCGAGCACCTTAAAAGTGATTGGAAGCAGCGCTTTTTCGGGTTGTACCGCCCTTAACTCAATTACCTTGCCGAGCGGCTTGACTACGATAGAGGGCTACGCTTTTGCAAATTGTTCCGCTCTCTTGGATATTACCATTCCAAGCACCGTTACGTTTATCGGAGACGAGGTGTTTGAGGATTGCTCTGTCTTAAACAATATATTTGTTGACTTGGAAAATCCTTCTTTTACATCGGTTGATGGCGTGCTGTTTTCAAAGGATAAGACCGTGCTTGTTAAATATCCGCCCGACAAGCCCGGAGATAAGTATACTGTCCCAAACAGCGTGAAGGAAATAGGATGGGGCGCTTTTGAAGCGGCGTGGAATCTTTTGGACATAACGCTTCCCTCGGGTATAACAAAAATTGGACATAATGCGTTTTTCAGAACTATAATCAATAGCGACAAAAGCAAGGTTTACGGCGGATGCTTTTATTTGGGAAGCTATCTTATCAATGCAACCGACGCCGAGATGACTTCTTGCGTTGTAAAAGAAGGCACGACGTGTATAGCCGACGGCGCTTTTTCGCTGTGTCGCGATTTAGAAAGGATAACCTTACCGGAGGGGCTTCTTGTGATCGGTGAAAACGCGTTTTCTTGGAGCGCATCGCTTAAACGTGTTTATATTCCGAAGAGCGTTACCAGAATAGAACGCGGTGCGTTTGACGGCTGTAATGCTCTTGAGACGGTTTTTTACCCCGGAACTTTCGAAGATCGCAGCAAAATAACGATAGGTATGTATAACAATGTTTTGACCAAAGCTACTTGGCGATACAATTCCTGCCATAACGGAAATAATCACGTTTTTAAAACCGTCGCCGTCAACAAAATTGCCACCTGCACCGAGATGGGCTCGGAAGTGCAAATATGCACGGCTTGCAAATACAGTGAAATAAAGACGCTTGACGCCAAAGACCATATTTACGGTCCATGGACAGTCAAAACACGCGCCTCGTGTGACGATGTGGGCGTTGAACAGAGAATCTGCGCGATCTGTTATGGTGTAGAAGCGCGAAATATCGAGCCGAAGGGTCATGTTTTCGGTGAAAGTAAAAGGACGAAATGGCCCACGTTTACCTCTACGGGACTTTCGGAGGCTGTTTGCGAGCGATGCGGTGACGTTGAAACTACAGAGATAGCCAAGACGGATCCCACTGCATATATCGTTGTTGCTTGCATAAGTATACCTGCGATACTTGCGGGTGTTATCACGTATTTGATAATGAAAAAGAAAAGAGAAGGCGAGCCCGAAACCGAAGAGTAGCATTTAAGCTCCTTGCAATTCATATTATGCGGTGATCTGTAAGTACATAAAAAATCAAAAATAACGTTGAAAAACCCAATGTTGATGCAATTTGCCGCATTGGGTTTTTTCACTTATTTTTCACAAGGAATTTGTTGGTTTTTTACTACGAATTATTGACAAGAAATGCAGAATACGCTATAATATGAGCTAAATGGTTATGCTTTTTTACAGTGCTTTAATTTTCATAACCGCATAATACAAATTATGTGGTCAGCCGCCGTCTAAAAAGGCACCCGGTCGACCTTTTCAGTTACATAATCAGTAGTATGTTGTTTTGCAAGGCAGAGACGTTTCAAAGGAGAAAAAAAGAAAATGGAAAATCAGGAAAAAGATAAATTGGATTATTACGTGGTAGATATATCACATATCATAAAGTCGCTTTTCAAACACATACGGCTTATTGTCTTCAGCGGATTGTTGGCGGCAGTTGTCGGCTTATTAATATCAACGTTCATGATCTCTCCCACATATTCATCATTCGTAAAGTTATACGTCAATAACATCTCAGACACCAAGGGTAACACGGGCGCCAGCATCAGCACATCGGAATTATCAGCTGCACAAAGCTTAGTTAGAACTTACGGAGACATCTTGACAAGCCGTAGCACATTGGAAAGAGTAATAGAGAAAGCGGATGTTGAGTATACATGGAAACAACTTTCCGGAATGATCACATATGAACCTTCAAATAATACGGAAATCGTGAAAGTTACCGTTACTTGCAAAGATCCCTACGAAGCTTTCAGAATTGCCAATATAATTGCAGAGGTTCTTCCGGTTAGGATTTCTGAGATCATAGAAGGTGCATCAATGAAGGTTGTCGACTCGGCGCTTCTGGAACTTGAAAAGGTTGGACCGAGTGTTTTCAAGCATACTGTGATAGGATTTATAATCGGAATCTTTATTTCTGCCATTGCAGTTGTCGTTTTGGCTTTATTAGATGACACGATTCATGACGAAGAATATGTACTCAAAACTTATGACTATCCGATCCTCGGAAAGGTTTCCAATCTTTTAAGTACAGGAAATAAGTCTCATAGATACTATTCTCAAAAACATCAGAGAACCGAAAATTGAGGAGGAGAAATGGGTTTGTTTGAAAAGAAACGCAGGTATAAGCATTTTATATCTGATAACAATGAAGATAGAAAGACGCTTCATAAGAATTTGGATTTCACAGCAACAGAGCAGTATAAAATGATTCGAGCCAACCTCGATTTCACACTTCCGGAAAATGAAAAATGTCCTGTGATAGGTGTGACAAGTTCTATGCGAGGTGAAGGAAAAAGCACAACCTCGGTCAATCTTTCCTACGTGTTTGCCGAAAAGGGACACAAGGTGCTTTTAATTGATGCCGATCTTCGCATTCCTTCTATCGCAAAGAAGCTGAGGATAGAAAGATCTCCGGGACTCTCGGATTTATTGAGAGGAAAAAGCGCCGGCGATTCCAAATTACAGTCGTATTTGTTAAGTAATTGGTACGTTCTTCCCGCCGGTGATATCCCGCCCAATCCTTCCGAGCTCTTAGGCTCCAGAAGAATGGGAAATATCTTAGATCAGTTGCGTGAAATATTTGACTATATAATTATTGACCTTCCGCCCGTCAACATTGTGTCGGATGCGGTTTCAATTTCAAGTCTTATTTCAGGAATGATCGTTGTCATTCGTGAAGAATATACCGAGATGCTTCGGAATCAGCTTGCCCGCGGCAACAACGGTCTGATTAAG
>CALCTE010000292.1 GCA_937893885.1 uncultured Clostridia bacterium
TGTGCAAAGTATATCACTTTAGGAGTTGTTTTTCTTTACTTATCTTGGGGTGTTTAGTGATTTGTGGTTTCTACACCCAAATTCTCTTTAATCATATTCTTGATTTTTTGAGACATACAATTCAGACGTTCTTTTTCATCGTCGGATATATTGGCATGGTATGAATATGCACTTATATCCCAAAGAAGATAATGCAAGTCGTCGGACATCCTTTCTTTTAGGTAGGCGATTCGATCGTCTCCTTCTAGCGCCCAATATATGTTCCGTTCAAGGCTTGTTTCTATACGTGCCATACCGTCGGCGATTTGTAACGCTTCTGCTTTTCTGTTCGTATCGCAATAGTGTCTGAACAAAATACTGCGAGCTGTATTTCGGGAATCGCTATCTGTTGAATGCTGCTCTATTCTATACGCAATAGATACTATCTCGCTGTCGTACGCCTTGCATAGTTCTTCACCTTCACACGCAACGTATAACGCATACATTAACGAGCAAAGAAGTTGTTCGTTGTTGGGGTATTTGTTCAATGCATTGCGCAACTCAACGATAGGCTCATTAATTATACCTCGATTAAGTTTTTCTTCCGCAACAGATATAATGCTTCTGATATCTTTCTGTTTTTCTTTCTCGTCAACACCGAGCAACTCATCAACAGAGATGCTAAACAACTCTGCTAAAGAAGGCAATGCAAAAATATCGGGACAAGTAGCTCCGTTTTCCCAACGGCTGACCGCTTGCGGAGATACCCCCATATATTCAGCGAGCTGCTCTTGCGTCATATCTTTTTCTTTTCTCAACTTTTTGATTTTATCTTTAAACTGTAACATAGTTACCTCCAAAATAGTTTTTTGAAAGCTTTCGACTATATTATAGCACA
This sequence comes from uncultured Clostridia bacterium, assembly GCA_937893885.1. Classification (GTDB taxonomy): domain Bacteria; phylum Bacillota; class Clostridia; order Oscillospirales; family CAG-272; genus CALCTE01. The sequence goes on from CALCTE010000292.1 coordinate 878, forward strand.
TAAACGAAACGAATCAAGCAATCATTTTAAGAGAAATTATAAACAAAATCGAGAATATTGTGTGTTTAGGAACGATATCATAAACCTGAATCATCAAAAAATAAAAGATTCAAACTTTTTTATAGACGTTTTGACCTTTTTCGACATTATATAAATAGAGCATAAGAAAATACATATTTGAGTTCCATTAAAATCGTATCATTACAATGCTGCAAATTGACATTTAATATTAAATTTTGTCATTTCGAACGCACAATAATTTGTGTCAAAATATAAAATACCGACGGAGGATAACATGAGAGAAATAGAATTGTTGAAAGAAAGTTTGATTCATAAAGCACCTATTCTTGTTTTGGGTGCCGGTTTTTCGATAGGGGCAGTTAATCGAAACCATCAACCGCTTTTAGTCGGGAAAACGCTTGCTAATAAATTATATAAAGAGATGTATGAAAAATGCGATGATGCCGAAACACACGGTAATATATTACACGCAAAAGAATTACAGAACAACTTGAAAGATCTATCCTCGTTGATACGAACCGAAGGGAAGGAACGTGTTCTGAAAAGAAATTCTTTGTTAACATCTATGTTTTCTGGATGTGTTCCTAAAAATAATTATCACAAGTATATTATTGATTATCATTGGGAAAAGATTTTCACTTTGAATATTGATGATTTGGTTGAAAATATTTACAAGCATGAGAATATAGATCTTGTAATATGGAATAATGAATTATTTGGAGAGCATAAGTCGAAAATAACCTCGCTTATAAAAATGCATGGTTGTGTAAACGCCAATAGGAAAAACTATGTGTTTGATGAAGAAGAATATGCGGCATTTATGGCGCAACAAAATCATTTATTGCGAGAATTTGCTGATGCCGCGTTAAAGCACGATGTGATTCTTGTTGGTACGGAATTTCAAGAAGATGATGTCAAATATATTCTTGAGACTTATAAAACCGCAGGATATAAGACGAACAGCAATTTTTATTTTATTTCTCCTCAAATAAACAGTCCTATTTTGATGTCAAACATCAATAACAATCCAAATTATCACTGGATAAATTGGAATACAGAACAATTCTTGAATTTCATTCATAATAATGTATCAAGAGAAATTGATTATAACAATTATATGCTTGAAAAAGGCATGATTATTGTTGATAGTGAATATAATAAAGGACCTCAATATTATCAAAGTGAAATATATTTCGGAAAAGAAAGTCGTTATGCGGATTTTTGGCAGAATTGGAGTATCAAATATCCGAGTTGCGATAACTGGATAAAAAAGATTGACGAATCCAGCGAACATGTATTGCTTTGTTTATATGGAAAATCATATGTAGGCAAAACTTGTGCTGCTCGCCACTTACTTGTGGAACTTGCAAAAGCGAACCATATTTGTAGAGAATATGTAATTGACAGCACACAAGCTACAAACGATATGCTGGATTACATGTCGAAGTTCCCTCAAAGTTCTTCGTTTGCGATACTTTGCGAAAATGCCGCGTATAATTATGTGTTTATCAGCGATTTGTTGAAAAGAGTTCCGGCAAATATACACAAATGTGTTGTGATTGCAGTAGATAATAAAACCAATCATGAGAGAAAATGCTATGATATCAGTCATAGCAACACGATTTTCGCCGAAATTAAAGAAACGATCAGTACATATTACGCGGACAATATAATTGAAAAATTAAAAGAAAATGCTATGATGTCAAACTTCAACAAGAGTTTTGATAGTATTAACTTATGCAAGAAGCATTGTAAGAAATTAAATGACATCATTGAAGTTTTATACTTTGCAACATCTGGTCGTCATTTTGAAGCCCATATGAATGATGAAATCAAAAAATTACACAGCGATAAACATTATAAACATTTTTGTGCACTTGTTATGATAAGCGCATTAGGAATCAACTATATTTCAATTCGCATATTTTCCAAAATCCTTTCGCCGTTGTGTATTGATTTTTGTTTTGAAGAATTTATAAAAAAGTATGTAGATTGGGTTACTGTAAGCAATGATAGAATAAAAATAAGAGGGCTTCGTTTAATAAGCAAAAGCATATCGCAGGATTTGAATGAAGAAGAGTATATTCATATTTTATATCAAATCATAAAACAAACAGTAGGCCAATTCAATGAGTACACCAACAATGAATGGAGCGAATTATTCCAAAAAGTTCTATTAATAAAATCGTTAATAAGTGAAAATATACTTTCAATGACGGCAATTGAAAGATTGTTTGATATGTTGGAATGCGATTGCAGAGACTATAGCTATTATTGGGTTCAACGGGGAATCCTGGCACAAAAGCTTTTGAAATTCGAGTTTGCGCAAGGGTATTTATTAAACGCTCAAAAAATACGCGAAAATTCATATCAAGTAAAACATGCTCTTGCGAAGAACGCTATGGAAAGAGGAATATTTGAATATGAACATAACCGTTTGCATTCACAATATTATTATGATGAGGGATATTCTCAAATGCAATCGCTATTAGATGATTCCAAGTATAGCAAGGCTTTTTCATATTCTATCCATGCAATGATCTCTATGCAGATCAAATGGAACCATATGTCCGGTCAGTTTGCTTCTCGTTCCGATTGCGATTATATAGTGACTAAACTAACTACAAATCACTTGGACAACAAATTAATTAACGCATTAAGACGTTATTCGGATTATTGTTCAAAAGCCGGTTACGGTGATTTGGCAACTTCTATTAATTATATATATAACAAATTAAAAAAAGAGAATAGCGACATAATATGGGAAGAAATAGATGATGATATAGTATTGATTGAATGACAAAATTGTTTTAATACTCAACAATTTCTGTGATTGATAAATTCCAAAATACATTATTGCGTAGTCCAATGTTGTGCCAAATACCGATTGCCAAAACTACTGAAATAAAAAAAGGATTATATTATGACAGACAAAACATATTTTTTTGTAATTTTAATAGTTGCCACTATAATCGTTGTGGCTGTAGCTATATCTATGTGGATATTTTCTCGTGTTATGTTAAAACAAAAACGACAATTAAAAAAGGAGGATTATCCAAACTGCCCAGAAATAATTTTCAACAGATATTTATTATGGCATACGTCTTTCATTTGGTGGACGATACTAACATATACTTTAATAATTATTCCGCTGTTTACATCTGTTGCGACAATATATTTTGCCACCGATTTTCTGACTAATAACGATAGAGATACCGTTATTTTATTGTCTTTTATGTCTTTTATTTCGGCATTACTCCCGCTTATTAATTCAAAATTGCAGCCCAAAATGCATATGGATGGGTTCTACAAGGGCGCCGTTTTGATCGAACAAGGTATTATAAAACAAAAAGAAGGGCTTATCAATGCAGAGCAGTTGATAAATATAGCAGAAAAAGCGGAGAAATATACTAATCCGACTCTTGATTTAGACGAATAATCTATTGTATTAGTTGAAGAATTTGTTTGTATGCATCTTTATCTTTTGTACTCATCGATTTAACGTTTCAACAAAGAAAACCAAAGCGTTCAAACCCGAACCTTTTACCAATCAGTGAAACGTTCGGGTTTGTTGTTTTTCTCAATGAGTCTGCGTGGTTAAAGAAAAAATGATGGAGGTACGGTTTGAACCTGTACCTCCATTGTTTTTAGTTGTCCTTTTCAGACTGTTCCTTTTTTCACTTTTAAAATTCTTGTCTGCCTTCTTCGGATTCAAAGAAGTCTAATATGTCCGGCAGGAAACACTTTGCTAATGCTTCAATTTCATCTTCAGGTATGTGGGATTTGAGTATGATTTTGACCTCTGCCTTGTTTTTAATAAAACTATATCTTAAACTCAAACCCAAGAAGTTCAATAGGATGCTCTTTTTCATCGTCATTCAAGGATTTGCGAACGGTTATCATTTGCAAAGTATCATAACCGAGAGAATGATACAAACGAAGAGCGTCTACGTTTTGAGGGATTACATCCATATTTATCGCAGGCGCCTTCATTACCTCAAGAGCATATTGCTCTGCGAGTTTAATTGCACGTGTAGCGATTCCTCTGCGGCGGAATTCTTTCTTTACGTACAAATTTTCTATCCAAACCACTGTTCCACCGTGCTTGGCAAATAGTATCAAACCCGATGTAACGCCGTCATCTTCAATAAAAAACAATGTCGCGCTGTCTCTTTCAAGCCACTCATCAAAATCCTCGTCAGCGGCTTGCAGTCGTTCGGAAGTTATTGCCGCTTCCGTGTATTCGGAAACTGAAAAGTGGTCGGCAAAAAACTCAGCAACCATTTGAACAGCCTCCGCTCTGCGCAAAGCATCATAAGGAATTAGCTTTGTCGTTCTTGAGTTTTTCATACAATGCTTCTCCTTTCTTGTATATTGCCTTAATTATATCATTAGTGCAAAAAGTTGTCAATTAACCTTGTTGTATTGTACGGAGAAACTTTCACGGATGTTGAACTCAAAGGAATTGAACAGAAGATCGTAATTACGATGTATTATAAATAACATCACAAAGAAATTACTGTTGGCATGCTTCATGATAGCATAGACAAATATAATCCATTTGAGCAAATAAGACTCATAACATACAATTTCCGTTTAACAATCGGCAAAACAACCGGTATTCATGCAAAAGACATGGATGCTTCTTTTATCTATAGATATACATATAAAGGTGCACAGAAAAGTGACAAAAATTGGCGCTGGGTAACAGGAAAAGATTTGAATTTTATAGTTGACTTGAATGAGTTTGTAGAAAATACCGATTCTGCATTTAGGTATATGGATAAAACCGATACCCCGAGACTTTTTTACAACGACAAAAATAAAGCTGTAGATGTTCGCCAATATCAAAGAAACTATAAAGACTATATGTATGGTCTTGTGGGTTCATTTATGGCTGCTAAAGTTGTATTTTCAAGTAATGACGATACTCTTTGCGAAGGTATTATTATGGTCAATTCTTACGGCAAAAAGTTTTTGGACAATTCGCCAGAACACACTGAAGAAGAATTAAAACACTTAATAATGGATAAAATTTTTCCATGTTATGAGCAATTATTAATTTCTGAGCTTTCGACACTTTATTTTAAACACGAGCCAGCAATACCGAAAAGAGTTTCAAAAACACCAAGACATAGAATATATATAAGAATACAATGGGTTTGTGTGGTTTGAACTATTATTTTAACACACGTAGAGGCAGAGAGTGAAATATCTCTGCCTTTTGCTTTTTCATCATTTAAAGCATCGAATCGCATTTGTTTAATCTTACAGTCCTGACTTTTCGGACACTATCAACCTCCACCTATTGCGTCGGTATAGACAAAGAAAAGGAGTTGCGGAAAGCGTTTGCACAAAAGCGGTGTTTTGTATCTCTTTTTTACAGTTTTGCGTTTTGCCGTCAATTTCATACATTTCCAAAAAAGCATTGCAGAAACTGTGTTTTTGCGATGATTTTTGTCTCGAATATGCTTAAAACATAACTCTTTCAAATGGTAAGAAGATCACGTGAAAGGGGTGCCTACACATTGAAATTGAGCACAGTATATGGTAATATAAAAAGAAAGGAGGTGTGCTTATGAAAAAGGAAAAAGAATACGGGCAGATGAAGATCGTGTCGCTTGACGGCAGTACTGTGTACAAGCACAGCCTCCATTTGTTCGGGTTATCGGGATTGACCGTTTTGAAGAACGGAAAAGTGGACGTCGACCGCTTCAAAGGTGTATTGGACGAAAGCTTGGACACGATTCGTTTGGAGCAGCTATGCAAGGAAAATAAGAAAGAGCTTCCCTTCCCGTTTACAGAGCAGGGTTGCACACGAGCATTAGTGAACCTACGCTTTGACCACGCGGTAAAGCTGTTTGAGCAATACGGCAGAAGATACGTGCGGTACGGGTATTCGGTTACCGACGAAGAAATGAACGACCACGTTTGTGTCCGTTATGAAAACGGTTGCCCTGCTCTTGTTGCTGTCGAAGTTCCCTACGACAAGGACAAAAAGTACGAACCTGTAGAGAATCCTATTAATAAGAGTCTGCTCGGAAAATACTTTGAATACGACGAAAAGACGCGTTCTTATCGCCGTACGGCAAAAGAAATACCGTCGCAGGTGAAGAAGAGCGAGATACGAGAATATCTCTACAAGCACGGCTTTGACATCGACGGTGTGCATTACGTTCGTTACAAGCGCAGTGCAGGAAGCAGTCGACAAGGTCATTGTCTGTTTATTGCAGAATGTCTTTACGAAGATATGATGCGTTGGAGCAAATGCGGACTTTGCGAGGATAACGTACTTGACCAAGCGTCCTGGCAGTCATATATTGCGTTAACACTAAGCAGTATCGAAAAGACGATCAAGCTACCCAAGAAGGCTATACTTGTATTGCCCGACGAGGTGAGCAGGTTTGTTACAAAGGCTGTCTGCGTTGAGGAATCGAAGTCCGGAAACCTTGTAGCAAACGAAAAGGAAACAGAGGTTGAAAACATCCTTTGGGACGGCGAAGCGTTACTTGACGTAAGTGTATTCGAAGAAAACGGATATGCGGATAACGGTATGATGCTTCTGCGTAACCGCTTTTTTAAGACCTGCGCCTTCAATACCAATTTGCAAGCGTTCTTTAAGGTAAACGGTATTGAAAAGATATCACAACTAAAGGGATACACCGTAGCGCGCAAGGCGGAAGATATTAAGCTCGTCGTTACCGAAAGCAGCTTAAAGTTTATGAAGTTCCTGCCCGAAGGGATGAGCAGAAAAGAAGGATACGTTGCTTGGCTTAATTCCCTATACGAAGGCAAGGACACTTCCCTATTCGGTGTAGTTAAGACCGACAAAGAACCTTCCGTTATGAACGGATATATGGCGTATGCAAATTACCAACTGCTGAATACGGTTGGGCTATCAAGATTAGGTATCGAGCAGTTACTCGAGCCCAGCTTTGAGTATCTGAACAAGATACGAAACGATCCGATGTATATGCGCTACCACGCAAAGACACAGTTGACATCCAAGGGTGAGATGATACCCCTATCCGTAGATAACTACAAGCAACACGTTATTACGGATATGCTTCGCCGTACCGATGATTTCGCTATGACCGAGTTTTACAAGAGCTACCGCAGTGAAGTCTGCAAACGGATCAAGGATAGAATGAAGGACGGAAAGATCGTTATCGAGGGCGGATACCAAACGCTGTTCGGTAACCCGATGGAATTCCTCTATGCGGTAGTCGGAGCAACGTATTCCGAGCCCGAGCTATACGACGGCGAGATCTACACCACACGGTTTGAACTGGGCGAAAGATTGCTGTGTGCGAGAAGTCCTCATATCACCATGGGAAACCTGTTTCTTGCAGAGAACGTGCATTCCGAGAACATTGGCGCTTGCTTTAATCTCACGCCCAACATTGTTTGTGTCAATGCCATTAACAGCAACATCCAACACAGACTTAATGGTTGCGATTACGATTCGGACACAATGCTGATCACCAACAATGAATGGCTGATTGCGGCAACAGCGCTTGAATACGATAAGTTCGGTGTTCCCGTATGTAGCGTAAAGCCTTCGCAAAAGACGGCATATACCTTTGCGCCCGAGGATCTTGCAAGGTTGGATTGCATCATCTCCGAAATCAAGATTGGAGATATTGTAAATCTGTCTCAGTTTCTCAATAGCATCTTCTGGCACGAGCTTTCAAAAGGAAAGTTCATTGAAGAACTGATGCCTATCTACCTTGACATCTGCAAGCTTGCTGTGTTATCCGGTATGGAGATAGACAAAGCGAAACGAATGTACAGCGTAGATACCAACAAGGTATTAACCAAGCTTGGTAAATACAAAACAGACTACAAAGAATCCCACAGCGGAAAGCTCCCTCGCTTCTTCAAGCACATTACCGAGGGTAACGTTTTCGCAAGAGATGACGACGTGTCCATGAACACACCTATGTCCTTTATCTTCGACGCAGTAGAAAACTGTAACAACAGAAGCGCAAAGACACAAACGCTAAAGCTTGTGGATCTGTTTGATCTTGACGTTTCCGACTGTGATACCAACGACACGCACCGTAAGCAAAAGATTATTCAAACTGTCAAGGATGCATATTCGCAAATACAGCATCTGCAGATCGGGATGAAGAAAGATGATGAGAAGCAGTACCGAAAAGATAAAGCGGGTGAACTGTTTGAACATTGTCTTGAAGTTGCTTCCAAGCATATTGTAAACGACCACGTCTTGCATATGATCCTAAAAGAGATCGACAACGACAAGAAAGAAAAGTACGATATCGGAAGCGCAAAGAGTTTTCTGTTTGCAGTATTGCTCTACGAGAAAAACAAACGTCTGTTGAACAAGGTAAAAGGTATGGACACGCATATCTTCTCCGAGCTGATGTTATACGAAAACGATGACGATCCAAGTATGTATGTTACCGAATCCATATACGGACACCGTCATATCATCTATGATTTTGAAACAAAGAAATAACGAAACCGAAACAGGTACCGAGAAAAATTCTCGGTGCCTTTTTTTGTTTTCAAAGAAAGGAGTAAATAAATGAAAGAATCTATCTACAAATCCTACGATGAGCTTCCCTGCTTTCTGAATGCAAAGCAGGTTGCAAATCTGCTGGGCATATCTCAATCGTCTTGCTACGAGCTGATGAACGAACCCGACTTCCCCGTTACGCACATAGGTAAGCGAATGGTTGTGCAAAAAGAGAAACTCATTGAATGGGTGAACAAAAATACGAAAGGAGGTAAGCTATGTTAAACGCTGAAATGCAAAAGTTAAAACAGCAATACTATTTCCCTATTCCCAATGCAGTGTTCGATCTCGACCTCACCGACGGCGAGATATTGGTATATGCGTTTCTGCTTCGATGCGAAGATAGAAGAACCTATCAATGTCATCCCAGCTACACGACTATCGGCCGTGCTATCGGCAAGAGTGTAAACAGCGTGCGAAAGTACGTACAGGGCTTAACACGAAAAGGACTTATCGCTACCGAGCATACGCAGATCGTTACCAAAAGCGGCGAGACAAGAAACGGAACCTTGCTCTACACCATTCTGCCCATACAGCAGGTTATGGACAGACAGTTTGAACGGCAGATGACGCTTGCAATGATCGAAAACAGAAAGCAAGAAATACAAGAAAAACTGCGAAAATAACGGAAATTATTTTCAAGCAGGTTAAAGCAAGGCTGGCTCACACTCGTATTTTGCCGCCTTGCGGCGCAGAGCGCCTGACATCGGACGGCAACGCCGACCGAAAACACGCGGTTTTGGGGGCGTTTTTGCGAGAAAAACGTATCGACCGATTTTTCTTACTCAAGTCCCCTAAAACAAGGTTCACACTCGAAAAGTATGACGTATTTCGGAAGCACACCGTTTTACGCCATGTTTTCGGTGTGAAGAAAAGATTATATGAAAGGAATAACAAAATGAAAGATCAAAATGAAAAATTGAGAACCACGATATATATCGACGAACAACTGGTAAAGCGCGCAGAAATTTTGTTTGGAGAAGCAAAGGTAAACTCCTTCTCTGCATTTGCTTCCAAGGCTATCGAAGAATATATCACAAGACTTGTCATTGACAAGAACAGTGATCTGCTCTCCGACGAGATCAGGAAAGCGATCAAAAACGAGATCGGTCCGCTGGGAAGCAAGATCTCAAGAGGACTATACCGCTACGCAGTGTTCTTGGACGTACTGGTTCATATCGTTGGGTGGCGTTGCAAATTCACCAACGATGCAATCGAAAAGCTTCACAAAGATTCCAACCGCAGAGTTGCACAGGCAAAAGGAATGATTGATTTGGGAATGCTTTTCGAGGAAGCCGAAGAAGAGGAATAAAAAATACCCTATTATAACCTATTTGTCAATAGGTTATAGTAGGTTACAAAATTTAATCAACCGTAGCCGACAGCTTCTGCTCACATTCCTTGAATCGAGCATCTCTTGTAATTATATTATCTTCTGTCGAGAAACACAAATTATAGCAGCTGTGCAGATAGAACTTGAAATTGTTTTTAATTTCTTCTGCCGTTGTGTGTGAGCACTTCTCTTTGCACGCGCTGTAATCGAGAAGCAAAGTATCAGTAAGCTCTTCGATTACTTCAAAAGCTTTATCAATTTCGGATATCGCAATATAGTCATTAGCGAGATTATTGAGTGCGCTATACAGCCATTTGGTGTGGATGGTTATGTCGTCAAACATTTTGGCGTTGTACTTTATAGCATCCAAAAACTGATGCCAAGCGTATATGGCATCTTGTTTTTTCGAGTTGCCGAGAATAGATATTCTCCTTGCTCGAACAGCAAGAGCACGCAAATAATCGTGTACAGCTTCGCCGCACATACTGTTTGAAAGCTCAACACATTTTTCAAGATCATTCTTTTTGGAATAGATCTCGATCTCCATCAAAGCTCGTATATTGCCTCTTTGCGGCAAGCCTTGTGCGATTTCTTCCGCATTTGCGAAATCGTTTCGATACAGATACAAAATGATAAGTGTCTGTTTTGCATCGATTACTCTTGTGGTATCTCTATCGTAATTGATTATGGATTTCAAAAGATTGACCGCTTCAGAATAATATCTGTCATTTTCTTCCGGAGTTCCCGAACCATAGTATAGAAATCTGAGCAAACTATCCGCACAGAGAAGCTTTACTTCGTAATCAAGAGGATATTTTTGAAGATGCTCTTTGTACAATTCATAGCACTCGTAATATGCATTATCGGCTCTGCTATAAACGTGATCTATGCCTTTGTTTATATTTTCTGTTTTCTCAAACAGCTTTTCCCTATCTGCTTTTTCATTATCGCCTACGCCGAGAAGGCAATCTGTTGTAACTCCGAGGATAGCGGCAAGCGGAACGATCAAAGCAATATCCGGCATAGCATTATCACATTCCTATTTTGAGACCGACTGAATAGACACCATTAATTTTTCAGCAAGCTCCGCTTGTGTTAATCGAGCGTCTTTTCTGATTGCTTTTAAGCGTTGACCAAAAGTTGTCATATCATCGCACCTTCCATATGCTTAGCGGTATGGATAAAGTATAGCACATTTTACGTTTCTTGTAAACATAACGGCAAGATAGTAGTATATCTCTCGGCGGTTGATTATATTACGTTAAAAAAATACAAAAAGATTATAAAGTCTCTGGATATATGCAAACCTTTGTGGTATTGTATGTAGCTAACGAAAGGAGTTGAAATTTATGCAAAAGAAGTTATTGACAAACGGAAATGCGTTCAAGAGAACGGATGGAAGGTGGTGCGGTGTGGTTTGGTATATGGACGAGAGCGGCGAGAGGAAAAGAAAAAGCTTCTCGGGCACAACCAAGCAAGAGGTCAACAAGAAGATGACCGAATACATCGTCGAGTTCGACAAGATGGTCGAGGCAAGCGATGAGAGCAAAAAGACATTGCGAGAGAGTATGCAGAACTGGCTTCAGGTGTTCAAGTATCCCTCGGTGGAGAGGACAACCTACGACCGACTTGAATGTACGGCGATGAATCAGATTTACCCGATCATTGGCGACAAGGTTGTGGGCAACATCAAGTCGGCGGACATTAAAAATCTGCTGAACCATTGGATGAACGAGGGGTACGCCTACACCACCGTGAAAAAGGTGTACGTTATCCTCAACGAATACTTCCGATACCTCACACAGCAAGAATTGATTGCCAAGAACCCGATGCAGAGCGCGCCTATGATTAAGAAAGCGAACTTTATGGCGGCGCAAGGTAAGGAAAATCTACCCACCAACGAAACTGTTACAATCTTCACGCCTGAAGAGATTGCCAAAATTAAAGAAGAAGCATCAAAGCAGTACGCCACCGGCAAGAAGCTATACAAGCAAGCGGGTGCGATATTCCTTATGCTTAACACGGGGTTAAGAACGGGCGAGGTGCTTGGATTGCTGAACAGCGACATTGATTTAGAGAACCGTATGTTACACGTGCAGAGAGGTGTTAAGCAACGAAACGTGCGCGATGGATACGAACAGGTTGGACCGAAAACCGAGATGGTGGTGGGCAAGTTAAAGTCGGCATCGAGCAAGCGTGATGTGCCCTTGAACGACACGGCGATACAAGCGATCAAGGAGATGCGAGAGGAAATATACTTGGGCGAGGACTTCCCTCTTATACCCGACATTACGGGGAACTTCCTCAAGCCAGAGCGGTTCAGACGGCGGTATTACCGCCTGTTAGACGGCGCAGGCGTCGAACACCGTGGGTTGCACTCACTACGCCACACCTTCGCAACCAACCTTGTAAACGGCGTTAAACAGCCCGACGGCACGATACTATCCCTAACTCCCAAACAAGTCGCGGATATACTCGGACACAGCACCTCTCAAATAACCGAAATGTACTATGTGAAAAAGGACACAACACGACTAAATGGCTTAACCGACGCGTTCTCGATATGAGTGTCAATGGTTGAGATGCTATAAACAAAGATACCGCCGAGGAAAATAAACTCCTCGGCGGATCATTACTTTATATAATCACTTTTTATAGTTATCATCTTCTACAAACATAACCCATTTTTCTGATAAAAGCTTCTCTAAGCGTTGCTTCATTAGTATCCCTCAACCTAAGCACATAAGAATCAAAATACTTTCGTAGTTCAGCATAAATCTTTATAACAGAAACAACCAACACACTATTATCATATCGAATCACAAAGGAAGAATCATCAGTAAGTCTGGCTCCAGCTTTTGTCTGCGCCGAGTGTAAAATACCGCACCTAATATTTTTATAAAACGCTTCAGCGCTTAACATATTAAAAACATGCGGAAACTCCTTGACTAAAAAACACGAATATGCTTTACAATTACCACCTGTAGTTTCATCACATCCATCTCTGAATTGAAGCAAAGCTTCAATGAGCAAACAATTCAGCGCCATAATTGTAAAGCCATTTGCATTTATATCATTAGACAATAAATCTATTTGGTTTAAATATCGTCCAGTGATTCTATCCTCAAAAATATCAATCGCCTTCCCCCAATCAGAATTAATACTATTTATAGTAAGGTTTAACTTTAGGTAATCACCTTTACTGTATTTGGGAGATATATTAATTTCGCCTTTTGTTTCCATTTTTACACCTATACTTTATTCTTGATAATTTATATCCTTCTTACAAAGCTGATCTTTGCATCGTTCAAAGCGTTCTTTACCGCAATAAGGAATAACAAGCAAATCGAGTTGTTCGGAGGTAAGTCCTACATTGCATCTTCCGGGATGAGTAAAAGCGTTCAAAACCGTTTCGCAAGGATAATTCTCGCATTGAACACAAACATCATATCCTTTTTCTTTGGCGCAATCTCTTGTTTTACAGCCTTGATAACAACCGGCACAGTTGACGCCAGAATAGCCCTCTTTTTGTTCGTCGGGCGAGAAGTATATTTTGTAATTCTCATCGGTGAACAGAACTCGGTTTTCTTTGCCGCCGTTAGTGGCTCTTAAAAGACATTGGTCGCAACGGTTGCCGCAACAGCCTATTTCAGCATCTTTTAAGTTCTCAACCTTACGGTTGGGTTTCTTTTTTATCTTAATGAGTTCAATAATTTCATCGATGTTTGTATTGCTGTCAACGTCGATAAACATCCACTTCCCGTCGTGATATGTACGGCTGTTGTCATAGTAATTGAGAATGTAATCCGAGAAGTTATCTCTGACCATCTCAAATTTTTCTCGTTCCGCTTTTCCGAATATGACAAGTGCGTTGAAACGGTTTTCCTGCACGCTTAAGGAAACGAGCGTTTTGCCGCTTTTGCGGAATTTCAATATTTCATTTCCGTCCCACAATTCTTCCATTACGTAGTAAGCACGAATAAAGCCAACGAGCTTTTCCCAAGACTTCGAGACTTCTTCACCCAGCTTGTTCTGTATGTTGATATATGCTTCAATCATTGTGTTTTATATCCTTCCAAAGCCTTTAAGATATAAGAGGTTTTGTATTATCCATTGAGATTTCCACCAATTCTTGCTTATCGCCCATTCGTCGGGATAGTTGCCACCCCAATTCCAGCCTATATTCCAAGAACCGTCTTCAAACTGTGTCTTTATAATATACTCACACTCATATTCCGCGATGTCTTTATTTTCGGGATAATACTCGCTCTTGTTGGAGTTTAAGAACGTTGACGGCTGGCACACATAACCGTTCCATTGTGAGGTATCGGTAACGATGAGTTTATGTGTAGATTTATGAAGCTTTTGCTTCAGTTCATCAAACGGAATGTATCCTGTTGCATTTGCACGTTCAAAAAGATCAGCCATTCTTATATAGCAGGTGCAGGTATGCATATCTCTGATTTCATCGGGCGAAAGTGCATCAATCGCTTCGTTTGCAATACGAACACCGAGTTTGAAAAGGTCGCTGTCCTTATCTGCATAACGAACAATAAAACCTGCAATTTGTGCTGTTCCGTTGTAATCTGCATAGCAAGAACAATTGCTGTCTGTGTGCCACCAAGGTGCATGGGGATAATCGTTGTTGCTTGCCACCATGATTGCCCATTTCTTCCCGTTGAAGTGTTCGCCGCTTGCATACCAGCTTAAAAGGCCTTGAATGACAGGATGTTTGCTATCTTCAAAATCAAGTTCTCGGGCGATTATGTCACCTGCAGAACCAGAGTGCAGAGGTATTGAATTAGGATTCCAGCAATCGGGTTCTACAGCAGAACCGAATCCGCCATCGTCATTCTGATAATATGACAATGCGTTCATTACCGCTTCTTTGCTTCCGTTTTCAAAATGATACTGAAAACGAGCCAAATCCAACGGTCTTGCATTGCGATATATAAATTCTCTTGCTTTTTCAAAAGTTGATTTCATAGTATCATCCCCTATGTTTATAACTCAAAAGCAAATTAAGAGTAAGATATTTATTAGGCTTGCCCACGCCATCCATAATAAGCGTTTTCTTTGTATCGGTTGCTTCTAAAACGACTTTACCTTCAGCGTCCTTCTTGCTTTCGATGATCGACCACACCTCGTTCATTTCGGGTATGTTGCCAAGACCCAAACGGCTCATTGCATCTGCAAGAACGAAGGCGTGAGACATTCCGCAACCGTTATAAAAAGCATTCGTCGAACAGATGATTTCATCGGGATTGATTTTGCTGTGAATCATATTTCTGCTGACAAAATATTCAAGTGTGTTCTTGTAGGCGTCGGTGTTTCTGTATTCTTCGGCAAGATAGGAGAATACTCTTAATGCATTCACGGTAGCGCCTACACAGCTTTTGGGTGTTTGACCTTTATGTCGGCTCTTTTTCCATTTACAGAGATAGCCGCCATCAAATCTGTTCTTTTCGATAAATGCATCTATCAGTTTCTTGACTCTCTCGTCATCACCAAAACCAAGTCTTAACAATGTGCCGAGAAAATCGGTCTGACGGCAACTGCCAAGATTGCTTTCATCGAGCAAATATGCGTGTTCATTTTGGAATTCTTTCTGCATAAAATATTCATGCTTGTCCTCGCCGGGAATCAATATCCAATCAACTATCTCGTTAATATGAGGATCACCCTTTTTCAAGCCAAGCTCTGCAAGAGCATAAAGATAACTGAATGTAGTGAAATTACCGTAAAACTTTTGAATATGAGGGAACAATCCTCTATCATCCAAGCGGTCAAACAAACGGCAAACATTCTTTGATTTCAGTACCGCTTCTTTCGCTTCAACAACTTCTGGATCGTTTTCGGGTTTACCCAAAAGTTCTGTAAGCGCTCTGTATCTAATAGAGGGTTCTTTTTCTTCGAGTAGCCAGTTAATGATGTTTTCCATTTGTTTGACACCTTTCAATGATGTTATTATACCTATTATATCATAACTTTTAACACTTTACAATAGTGCAGAGAACTTTTGTTCGATTTCGTGGTGTTGTGTCGGTTATCCCACAATTAACTGTGGTTCCGAGCATTAAGTATAGGGGGGTAATAATAACATTGCGATTCTCTCTGGACTTTTAATCTTTTTTGCTTATTCTTGTGTTGAGCCGCGAAGACGTGCTCAGAAAGGAACATACATATGAAAAGATTAATCACCATCATCCTCGCACTTATCATGACACTATTCGCCACACCGAATCAAAGCGCTGATCAATCGTCCGTGACCACCGTGAATCCGCCACAGACAGCGATAACAACTCAGGTGAAGCAAGACCCGATGAAAGCGAAATGACCGCAGAAACGGCGTTGGTGGACGATGTAAGCGAAAATGAAACTGAGAGCAAAACCGAAGAAACAGCGGTGAATCAGAAAACGCCAAAGAAAGAATCCGAAGAGATCAACGAAGCAACAATCATCACAGAACCGGAAGAAGAAACCGTCGGATGCATAGACAAAGGAGATCAAAACCTTGCGGAATACAAACCGCAGATCGGTAACCAGCCGAATCCTTTTGAGAATGGACACACCGACAGAGATTGATGACAGACCGGTAGAAGACTACGTCGGCGAAGACGAAGAACGACCCAGAGAAGGAAAACACTTCTAAATAATAAAAGAAAAGCCGCTAAATAAGCTCTCGTATCAATTGCAATATAGATTCAACAGTTGCTATGCAATAGACAAAGAGAAGCCGCCGAGGGAATGAAGTGCCCCCCAAAATTTAGACAAGAGTAAATATTAAATTGCTTGAGAATGAG
>CALCTE010000293.1 GCA_937893885.1 uncultured Clostridia bacterium
TAAGACCCTTGTTTGCGCAAGCAGTCTTAAATGCGTCGATAAAGTTCTTGTCGTACGTGGAGCTGTCGCCGTGCAGACAGATAAGAGCAGCCTTAACAGCCTTTTTTTCGGTGTTATCGTTCGTTCCTTCATCTGTCGTTCCGGGAGTTTTGTCTTCGTCGCCCGAAGGTGTTTCAGCCTTGCAAGCCGTAAAAGCAAATACCATTACGAGTGCAAGTAAGAGAGCTAAAAACTTTTTCATTTTTTCCTCCTTGCCTTGTCGGCAAATTTAATAATATATTAAACCCGCTACAAAGCGGGATTTAATCAAATCGGTAAAAAATTTTAATAGTTATGAGCACATTTTATCACTCATTTTGTAAAATGTCAAGACTTTGTGTACAATTTAGGGCTATTGTGTTGACGCATAAAAACGCTGTGCCGCATCGTCTTATTTTTGTAAAAAATGACGCATTGACACAAGAAGTGTTTTTTGATAATATGTATAAGGAGGAAATTGGGACAAAGCTTCAGCCCTCTCGGGCTATTACATATATAAATTCAAACCAAAAACTAAAAATCCTTTCCGAAGATTTTTATACCCACAACCCACAGAAAGGACTAATATGACAACTTTAGACGTACTCGCACTTATCGGCGGTCTTTGCCTGTTCTTATTCGGTATGAACGTAATGGGTGAAGCCTTGGAAAGACGTGCGGGAAACAAACTTCAAGCCATAATAGGAAGACTTACGACAAAGCGTATTACGGGCTTTTTAACGGGTATGGCAGTAACCGCCATAATTCAGAGCTCCTCCGCTACGACGGTTATGGTAGTGGGCTTTGTAAACTCCGGCCTTATGTCTCTCCGCCAAGCGATAAACGTAATTATCGGCGCTAACGTAGGTACGACCGTTACCTCGTGGATACTTTCTTTAAGCGGAATCTCAAGCAGCAATATATGGATACAGCTTTTGAAGCCCTCCTCGTTCTCCCCCGTACTTGCTCTTGTCGGAATCGTACTTTATATGTTCCTAAAATCGAGCAAGCACAAAGATACGGGACTCATATTCCTCGGTTTTTCGACGCTTATGTTCGGTATGGACGCTATGTCCGCCGCCGTTGCGGGATTAAAGGGCAGTGAGGCGTTCCAAGAACTCTTCGTGATGTTCTCAAACCCCATACTCGGCGTTATCGCAGGCGCACTTTTAACGGCAATAATTCAGTCGTCGTCTGCATCGGTCGGTATACTCCAAGCGCTTTCAAGCACGGGAAAAGTAAACTTCGGCGCGGCAATACCGATAATTATGGGACAAAATATCGGTACTTGCGTCACAGCGCTCATCTCGTCCGTCGGTGCAAATAAAAACGCAAGGCGCACGGCAGTAGTACACCTTTCCTTCAATATTATAGGAACAGTAGTTTGCCTTATATTGTTCTCTATAGCAAAAGCGGCATTCCCTATCGGCGAATTCCTCGGCGGACCTGCGGGTCATCTTGAGATAGCCATTGTACATACGGTATTCAACGTAGTATGCACGGTACTTCTTCTCCCTGCATCATCGCTTCTTGAAAAGCTGGCTTTAAAGGTCATTCCCGAAGATGCGGTAAAAGCGGAAACGAAGAAAGAGGTACATCTCGACCAAAGACTCCTTGAGGCGCCTCCCATCGCTCTTCAGCAAGCAAGAGCAACCACCGTCGAAATGGCAGATGCGGCAAAAGAGTCGATATACGCGGGGCTCGACTCTCTCTTTGCATACGATAACGTCATCGCAGAAAGAATACGCGACTTCGAAGACCTCACCGACAGATATGAGGACGCTATCGGCACTTATCTTGTGAAGTTAAGCGGTATGAAGATCGGCGACAAAGAAGGCACGGAAGCGGCAAGCCTTTTAAGGCTCATCGGTGACTTTGAGAGAATCTCCGACCACAGCGTAAACCTTATAGAATCTGCAGAGGAAATGCGAGATAAAAAGCTCGAACTCTCCCAAGCGGCAAAGGACGAGCTTACGGTTTTATGTAATGCGGTAAAAGAGATTATAGACCTTTCCTTCCGTGCGTTTTGCGAAAACGATGTGAAGATGGCTATGCGCGTAGAGCCCCTTGAGGAACTCATTGATACGATGAAGGAGGAGCTTCGCAGACGTCACATATCGAGACTGCAAGTTGGCGATTGCTCCATAGAAGCAGGCTTTGTGCTCTCCGACCTTCTCACAAATATAGAAAGATGCGCTGACCACTGCTCCAATATCGCTTTCTGCGTTATTGACCGTGCGGGCGGTAACCTCGATATGCATAAGTCGCTCATAAACGCACACGAAAACAGCGAAAGCTTCGATGCGCTTTACGGAGAATACTCAAAAAAATACAAATTTGCAAATTAAATATAAAAATACGTTCGGTGAAAACCGAACGTATTTTTTGTTTTTCCTCTTGACAAAACATATACTTCGTGTTACGATGTATTATGTGATCGGAGGTATTATATGGATATTCAATTAAAGCGTGGACTTTTGGACGTCTGCGTGCTTGCGGCGATAAGAACCGAGGATTCCTACGGGTATAAGATCATAAAGGACGTAAAGCCGTATATCGAGCTTTCCGAATCGACCTTATATACGATACTAAAGCGTTTGGAAATAGCAAAAATGCTGACCGTGCGCTCGGCAGAACACGACGGACGGCTTCGAAAATATTACCGCATAACAAAATCGGGAATTGCGCGTATCGAAGAATTTAAATCGGAATGGAACGAAATTATGGCAATATACGAGTTTGTGGCAAAGGAGGAAAAAGACTGTGAATAAATACGAGTTCCTTGCAAAGCTGTCAAAAGAGCTTGAAGGCTTGCCCGCAGATGAAATTAAGGAGCGCCTTAATTTTTACGCCGAAATGATAGATGACGGCGTGGAAGAAGGGCTTTCCGAGGAAGAAGCGGTAGCAAAAATAGACGATATAGATGAGGTTAAAACAGATATCCCCGAAAAAGCAGAAAAAAGAAAAATTAAGGCTTGGGAGATAGTCCTTATTATCCTCGGTGCTCCCGTATGGCTCTCGCTTCTGATCGCCGCATTTGCAGTCGTGTTTTCCCTCTACGTTTCCGTATGGGCTGTGATAGTTTCGCTTTGGGCAGTATTCGGCGCGCTTGTCGGAACCGCACTTGGCACTATCGTTATAGTTGTTTACTCTTTCTGTAAGACAGAGTGGCTTACGGCGGTGGCGCTTATAGGCGCGTGCCTTGTGTGTGCGGGACTTTCTATCTTTGCGTTTTACGGCTGTAAGACGCTCACAAAATGCGTCATTATCCTTACTAAAAAGCTGTTTATAAGGAGGAAGTGCGATGAATAAAACGAAAATATGGCTTATTGCGGCGGCTTTTCTAACCGTAGCGGGACTGATTATATTTGCGGGCGCGATTAGCGCGGCAGATTGGAGTTTTGATATGTTAAATACGAATAGATACGAAACGAATACTCACGAAATAACGGACGGATTTGAAAATATATCCATAGAAACGGACACCGCAGATATTACGTTTTTAGCTTCCGATGACGGAAAATGCAAGGTAGTATGCTTTGAAGAAACAAACTTAAAGCACGCCATAAGCGTAACGGACGGCACTCTCGTGATAAAAAGACCGAGCAAAAAATGGTACGAGCATATCGGCATAAATTTCAAAGCGCCGAATATAACCGTGTATCTTCCCACAGCGCAATACGCTTCGCTTTATATAAAAGAAAGCACGGGCGACGTAACCGTGCCAAAGGATTTCGGGTTTAGCACTGCAACCGTAATACTCTCCACTGGCGACGTAAAATTCTCCGCAAATACGGAAGAATTACTTAAAATAAAGACTAGCACGGGCAGAATAAGCGTTTCGGATATTATTTGCGGTGATGTTACGCTTACCGTCTCCACGGGTAAAACGGAGATTAAAAACGTAAAATGCAAAAATCTTTTGTCAGAGGGCAATACGGGGCGTATCACGCTTGAGAGCGTTATAGCCGAGGAAAAGCTTTCCATTGAAAGAAGCACGGGCGACGTAAAGCTTGATATGTGCGACGCCCAAGAAATTGATATTGAGACTGACACAGGCGACGTCGAAGGTACTCTTCTTTCGGAAAAAATATTCTTTGCAGAAACGGATACGGGACGCGTCGACGTGCCGAAAAGCACCGTCGGCGGTAAATGCGAAGTGAAGACCGACACGGGAGATATAAAGATAGGCATTAGTTAATAGAAATCAGAAAAAGCGTTGTGCTTCTCGCACAACGCTTTTTGTTTTCTGCTATAGTCTGCTTAATTAAACTGATGATACGAGCCTTCGGTCGTATCCACGGTATCAACGATACCGCATATTGCTACGTCTATGGGAGCAAATTTTTCGGGGCATTTTAATATCTCTCTTGACGAGCCACCCTCTTGCATAACGATAACGACGTCGCCTATACCTGCGCCCACGGCGTCTATAGCGACGAGATCTTGTCCGTAAAGCGATCCGTCGAGATCCATTGCTCTTACTATCAGTATTTTATAGCCCTCGTAAATGGGCTGCTTGTGAGTGGCAATTACGTTTCCTACAACCTTTGCGATAAGCATATATTCACCCCTCGTACTTTGCGTAAACGTAGTCGATGATACCCGTCACGCTCGCGTCAACGCACGCGCCTTGATCGGGAAGAGCAAATGCGCCCTCCTTACTCTTCGCGTAAAACACAAATTCGCCGTTACCCGCACCTACGGCATCGCACGCGACAATAGGCTTACCGTCGGGTTCTTCCTTGCCGTTCATGGGCTGAATTATCAAAAGTTTTACGCCGTAAAGACGGGGGTCCTTCTCTGTTGCAACGACCGTTCCGATAACCTTTGCAAGCTGCATTTTTTCCTACTTTCCGTCACGAAGCTCATTGAGACGTCTTTCAAACTCCACGATCTTGCCAACGCGTCTTATGTTACGGTCGCCGCAAAGGTCGTGCTCAATAAATGCCTTGACAATGTTCTTCATAACCGCCATACCGATGATTCCACTGCCGAGGCAGAGGACGTTTGCGCCGTTATGCTCACGGCTGTTTATAGCCGTAGTGATCTCGTTTGCGCAGGCGGCACGTATACCGGGTACCTTGTTCGCCATAATGGACGAACCGATTCCCGCTCCGTCAACTATAATTCCTATCTCGGATTTTTTCGAGGCAACGCTTTGTGCCGCAAGAAGTGCAAAATCCGTGTAGTCACAGCGCTCTGTGGAATAGGTGCCGACGTCGGTTACGTCGTGTCCGAGTTCCTTTAAAAATTTTTTTAACTCTTCCTTCTCCTTGAAGCCGCCGTGATCGCTTCCGATTGCTATTTTCATATCTTACCTTTTTCCCTTCGCAAAAGCGAAGCAATATTTATGTCAAGCGGCAAAATACCGCTTATATGCGAAACTTATTTTTGCGCAAATTTATCGAATATTCTCTTATTGTTTGCGTCGATATAGTCCACGATACCCATTATCGTAGCATCGGTAGGCTTACCGGTGGTCTGATCAGTCTGTCTTGCGCTGCTTCCGCCGACGACCAACACAAGTTCTCCCTCACCTGCTCCTACAGCGTCGATAGCAACGACGGGCTTACCCTCGGTTTCGAGAGAAAGAACGCCGACAGGCTGTACCACAAGCATCTTGAGGCCTTCCATTTTACTGTCTTTAGTTGTGCAAACTACTGTACCGATTACTTTAGCTGTATACATAATAGCTCCTATAATTTGTGTTTCGGGCGGGGTTTTTCGCCCCGCCCGAGCGAATAAGCTTAATTAATAGCTTACTGTCTTTGTGATGATAGAATGTCCCGTGGGGCAAGACTGTGAGCACTTGCCGCAACCTATGCAGGAAGTAGATGCAGATGCCGTAGCGCCGGAAGCACCGGAAACAATCTTGATACCGCCGCTCGTACCGAAACGTGTAGCGCCTGCTTCAACCATCTTGCAAGCTGTGTCGTAGTCACGTACGCCACCGGAAGCCTTAACGCCCATAACGGGGCCGACTGTCTGGCGCATAAGCTTAACGTCAGCAAGAGTAGCCTGAGAAGCGGAGCCGTCCTTACCGGTAACAAAGCCCGTGGAGGTCTTAACGAAGTCAGCGCCTGCGAGCTTGGAAAGTGTGCAGACCTTAACCTTTTCTTCGTCGGTGAGGAGGTTCGTCTCGATGATAACCTTAACGAGTGCTTTGCCCTTAGCGGCATTTACAACACCCTCGATATCGCGCTTTACGTAATCCCAGTCACCGCTCTTGAGTGCGGATACGTTGATAACCATATCAACTTCCTGTGCGCCCTTGTTGCAAGCGTCCATCGTCTCAAAAATCTTGGACTCGATGGTGTTTGCACCGATGGGGAAGCCGATTACGCAGCAAGTCTTAACGCCCGTGCCCTGAAGAAGCTGACGAGCGAGAGGTACGTAATAGGGGTTAACGCATACGGAAGCGAATTTGTATTCAGCAGCCTCTGCGCAGAGCTTCTTGATGGACTCTGCGGGAGTGTCAGCCTTAAGTACGGTGTGGTCGATAAACTTTGCGAGCTCAGCGCCCGAAGGCTTACCGCCGTTATTAGCAGCAGATACGCCGTAAGAGGGAGCAACAGAGCTGTTGTTGATTCTGCTGTAAACCTCGTTGGCGATCTGTTCAACAAGCTTTTCTATATCCATAATATGCCTTCCTTAAATCGTAGTAAAGATTAGTCGTTGAGTGTGGGAATAATCTGCTCAACGTCGCTGTGGGGACGAGGAATTACGTGTGTGAACATAAGCTCGCCGACTCTCTTTGCTGCGGTTGCGCCTGCTTCAACAGCCGCCTTAACTGCGCCAACGTCGCCTCTTACCATAACCGTAACGTAACCGCTTCCGATCTTCTCTTTGCCAACAAGGCGTACGTTTGCTGCCTTTACCATTGCATCGGCTGCTTCGATTGCGCCGATAAGTCCTCTGGTCTCAACCATTCCAAGTGCTTCTTTTTCCATGATGTGATCTCCTTGTTTATTTGTTTTTTATTTTTATTTTTTATTGGGTAACGAATTAATTTGCTCTTACATAAGAGCCGCAAGCATATCCTCGTGAAGTGCGGGGATAACGACTGTGCGAAGTAAAAGTCCCTTGACTTCGGGAGTATTCTTTGCTGCGGCAACTGCCGCCTTGACCTCAGAGGTTCCTCCGCACAATACTACGAAGCTCTTTCCTCCAAGACCTCTGCCGAGTCTTATCTCGATAAGCTCGACGTCTGCCGCCTTGACCGAAGCATCTGCCGCAATTACGGCGGCGGCTACGGAGAAGGTCTCGATAACGCCGACTGCTTCACGCTTTTCGGGCATCGTCGCACACGCAAGTGCGGGTATGACCTGCTCGTGAAGGCTTGAAATAACAATGCTGTTCACAAGACTGTCGCCGGCAATCTTCTTTCCTGCGTTTACGGAAGCCGTTACGCCCGCCGTGTCTCCGGATATCATTACGATATACTTACCGGGGCATACAGGCTGTGCGGATTCAAGCTTTACAAAAGCGGTCTTCATCATTATATCGCCCGCTTCGATTCCGGCCGCAACGCTGTTGGTTTCGATAATTCCGAGTGTATCCAAAATCCTTTAAGACCTCCTATCCTTGAATCTCTATATAATCGGGGGTAACCGCCGTTACCTTACCGCTTATACTTGCGTGAACGTTTGCGGAAAGCTTGCCTTCGGGAATTCTTCCGATAAGGCTTCCCTCCGTCACAAAGTCGCCTTCCTTAACAACAGCCTCGGCGGGTGCGCCGATATGCTGGGAAAGCTTGATCTTTACAGTGCGTACCTCAACCGGTGACATCGAAAGCGGTGCATCTGCGGTATATCCCGCAATTCCGAGCCTTTGCATAAGTCTGTCGGTGGGGACCTTGCTTCCCTCTCTTGAGGGGCTTACACCGTCGGAGTAGGTCTTTTCGGGCTTTACACCCTTCTTTCCGAGTCCTTGCTTGACCGCCGTTATAAAACGTGAGGGCGAAAGTCCCATCGGGCAAGCATATTGCGTACAAAGTCCGCAGTCACAGCAGCCGAATACGATCTTGCCGTTTTCAATACTGTCGAGTGCGCCGTACGCTATAGCGCGCATCACTTTATGTGGCTGAACGTTAAGTCCCAAGAGATTTCTCGGGCAAAGCTGTGTGCATTGATTGCACTGACAGCATACCGAACGGGCAACTCTTGCCTCTATCTCAAGGTTCGTTCCTTTTCTCTTTATAAGCTTATGGTTTTTGGGGAACACCAAGATTCCGCCTGTCGTCTTCGTTACGGGAGCGTTGAAATCCGTGCTCACCTTTCCCATCATCGGACCGCCTACTATAAGTCCGTAGTCCTCCTCAAGTCTTCCGCTTTTCGTACCGCCCGCAAGGCTTATGAGAAGCGAAAGCGGTGTTCCTATAGGTGCTTCGAAGGTCATGGGGTTATTGACTTCACCGTTTACCGTTACAAATCTCTTCGTTACGGGCTTGCCCTCCAAAGCATTTGCTATATTATACATCGTGCAGGTGTTGCACACGACGGCTCCCACGTCAAGAGGAATTCCGCCGACGGGAACTATCTTTCCCGTCACCTCGTAAACTATCTGTTGCTCATCTCCTGCGGGATAGTAGTTATCAAGCAAGAATACCTCAATATCTTCGGTCTTTTCAAGAAGTTCCGACAATATTTCAGCCGCCTTGTGATTGTGCTCCTTTAAGGCAATATAGCCTTTCGGGGCGCCCGTCATTTCCATTACCGCTCTTACGCCGGCGATAAGCCTTTGCGGGTAATGCTCCATGACGTTCTTGTCAACTTTAAGTAAAGGCTCGCACTCCGCGCAGTTCGCGATTACTACTTCGGGCTTGCACTTGAGCTTTACGTGAGTGGGAAATCCCGCTCCGCCTGCTCCGACAACACCCGCGTCGGCAACGAGCTTTAAAGCATCTTCGGCACGCATACTATGTTTCCTTTCTGCAAGCGTCTTTTATACTATTCTGAATGCGCCGTACATCGTACAACGTCTTACTCTGGAGAAGTTTCTTGCGGACGTAAGTCCTTCGCCCGTAGGTGTGGAGATGGTAAGTGTCGTATATCCCTCTCCGTTGAAACCTACGCCTGCATAAGAAGGTGCGTTCTTGACAAAAATAGTCGTATCAAGAGCTCTTGCAGCCGCCGTGAGATTATTTACGTTCTCAGAGTGCATCATCGCCGTATGGTGACAGTCGTGCTCTGCGATTACCGCCTTCGCGATAGCCTCCTCTACGTTTCTTACTCTGACAACGGGAACAACGGGCATAAGCATTTCTGTATGTACCAAAACGTGATCGAACTCGGTCTCCATAATTACAAGCTTATTGTCGCCACTGTGAGATATTCCCGCCGCGTCAAGAATGACGTTTGCGTTCTTTCCGACAAACTTCTTATTAGGAGCGCTCTTGCCCTCCTTGTTCGTCACAACAACAGTCTCAACGACCTTCTGCGTCTCCGCTCTGTTAGCAAGATAGCAGCCGCACTTAACCATTTCTCTGATAAGCTCGTCTGCAACGCTGTCAACTACGAGAATCTCTTTCTCTGCAATACAGAGAATGTTGTTGTCGTAGGACGCGCCTGCAACTATATTCTTTGCCGCTTCCTTGATATTAGCGGTCTCGTCAACGATTACGGGGGGGTTACCGGGGCCTGCGCATACGCACTTCTTGCCGCTCTTCATCGCAACCGCAACAACCGCTTCACCGCCCGTTACAGCAAGCATCTTGATTACGGGGCTTGACATAATAACCTTGCTCGTATCCATAGTGGGATTTACAGGTGCTACGAGGAGGTTTGCAGGACCGCCTGCCGCTACTATCGCTCTGTTAAGCACTCTTATTGCTTCAGCCGTGCACTTCTTTGCGGCGGGGTGGGGGTTGAACACTACAGCATTTCCTGCCGCAACCATACCGATAGAGTTATTGACGATAGTTGCGGTGGGGTTTGTGGAAGGAGTGATAGCACCGATTACTCCGTAAGGAGCATACTCTTCAAGAGTAAGGCCGTTATCGCCCGTAAAGGCGTCCGTCTTAAGATCCTCCGTTCCGGGAGTCTTGTTTGCAACGAGAAGGTGCTTTGCAATCTTATCGGGCACTCTGCCGTAGCCCGTCTCCTCGTTAGCAAGTATCGAGAGCTTTTCTGCGTTATCTCTTGCCGCCTGACGCATAGCAGAGATAAAGCTTTCCCTCTTTTCAAGAGAAAATGCCATAAGCTCCTTCTGTGCTTTCTTTGCGGCTTCAATAGCGAGGTTTATATCCTCAAAAATACCGTCGTCGCTTCCGCCCGTCGAAAGAGAGCCGCCGCTTACCTGAGCGGTAACTTCCTTGACGATCTGTGCAATTCTTTCTTCGGAAATACTCATTTTTCTGTCCTTTCCAATATATATTACAATTTTATTCTTATCTTGATTCCGAGCTCATCAGCCGTATCTCTTGCAAGAGGCGTTACCACCGTTTTTGGCGAAACCACTATCTCGCGGCGGCGCTTCTTTGCCGCTTCGCGTACGGTCTGCTCGTTGACAAAGCCTGCCATCGGATCGAGCGCTTCTTCCTCCGCAGTCGTTATTCTCACTATCTCTATGCCCATATCAGCTACTGCGCCGTAAACGTCGGAAAGCTTCTTTGCAAAAGCACCGGGGGTTACGTCGGAAAGATCGAAGTCCGTTAAAACTCTGACCTTTCTTCTGTGCGTGAGCGCGTAAAGCACTAAAGCTGTTTCGGGATTCGTTTCATCTGCCTCGGCAAGACTCTTTAACACCGCCACCGAGGGAGATACTAAGGTGACGCTTTTAAAATCGCCCGCTCTTGCTTGAAGGGATTTTCCTTCCGTGGCAAGATCGTAGTCAAGTGAAAAGCTTAAATCGCCGTAATATCTTTCGCTTTCCTTATATCCCGCGTAGGTTATGAAATCCTTTGCAAATCTGCGCTTTGCAAAAGCAAGCTTTTCGCCTATCGAAAGCGGAGTTTCGGGCAAGAGCAATAGATTCGTGTTTGCTCCGCTTCGTAAAAGGAAGGGGAACAATTCCGATATGACCGCCATGACGGTTTTTGTTATCTCTTCCTTTGTAATCATATAAACCCCTTTGCGAGTTTAGTCTTTTTCTACCGTTTCTATCATCTGTATAAACGATGAAGCCTTAAGGCTTGCACCGCCGACGAGGAATCCTCCCACGTCGTTTGCCTTGGAAATACCCTTGATGTTATCGGGCTTTACGGAGCCGCCGTAAAGTATCGGGATATCCTTGCCGAAGCACTTGAATATCTCGCAGAGCACCTCGCGTATAAACTTATGCGTGCCCGCTATCTGCTCGGTGCTTGCAACAAGTCCCGTGCCTATCGCCCAAACGGGCTCGTAAGCGATTATGATGTTTTTGCCGTCCTCGGGTTTAAGTCCCGCAAGTGAGTGGGTAAGCTGTACCTTAATGACCTCTTCGAAGCTTCCGTCGCGGCGTGCGCTTTCCTTTTCGCCGACACAAAGCACGGGAACGATATTCTTCGAAAGAAGCATACGCACCTTCTTTGCACAGTCACCGTCCGTCTCCTTATAAAGACTTCTTCTTTCGCTGTGTCCGACTATCGCATATTTACAGCCGAATTCGGCAATCATATCAGCAGAAACTTCTCCCGTGAAGGCACCGCTTTTTTCGCACGATACGTTCTGCGTTCCAAATCCTATACCGCTTCCCGCAAGCTCCCTTGAGAGCATATCAAGATAAACGAAAGGCGGAAAAATGAGAACGCTGTCGCCGTTTGACGTCTTTACGTTTTTGATGTCCTTGCAAAAACTTTCAACTTTAGCTTTGTCTTGATTCATTTTCCAGTTCGCCGCAAATATGAAACCTTTGCCGTGAACCGTACCGGAAATTTTCTTTTCAAGCGCGCTTCTTACAAGCGTTTTTATCTGTTCTTTATCTATCATTTTAAGCCTCCGTATGAGGAAAATTCCACACTCGCAGTAATTTTACACCTATTCGCAAACAATGTCAATACCTTGTGCGCATATTTGCGAAAAATATTGTTTTTAAGGAGAAAATTGAAATCGTTTTGCAATCATTTTGTAATGCAATAGAAGAAAAATTCAAAAATTTCGACGATCTTTGTATACGAAAGTTCCGCGACGATAAAGGCGGCGACTTCGCACTTGTCGCCATAGACCACTTATCAGATAGATTATACATCGCCAGCACCCTAATTATGCCCATCGTCTCTAACGTCGCAAGGGATAAAGTGCCCGACAGAGTGGGTAACTCCGAAGTATACCCCGTAGACTCGCTTGAGAGGGCTTACGAAGTAATACTTGAAGGCAATGCCGTTATATTTTCCGCCACGGAAAACGCAATGTACGGCGCGCTGGCGCGAAACGAGGAATTTCGCGCGATAGACAACGCGGGCGTCGAAGAAGTCGTAAGAGGCCCTCATGACAGCTTTATAGAAGACGGTGCAACGAACGTCTCCCTAGTGCGCCGCCGCCTTCGCAATGCGGCGCTCAAGTGTATAAAGCTCAAGGTCGGGAAGCTGTCAAAGACCGACGTTTTCGTTATGTATATCGACGGCATTGCCGACGGTGAGACCTTGGGAAAGCTTATAGACCGCATAGAAAAAAGCGACTTGCAAACCGTACACGACAGTGGCACGCTCGAAATGGCAATATCCGACGGAAAGTTTACGCTTTTCCCCGTAGTAGGCAACACCGAGCGACCTGATAAAACGGCGGCAAAGCTCTCGGAGGGACGTATCGCGATATTTGTCGACGGCTCGCCCGTCGTGCTTACCGTACCCGAACTTTACATCGAAACGCTCCAATGCAGTGACGACTACTCGAAATCCCCACAGTACGCGACCTTCGCGCGCCTTTTGCGCTTCTTTGCAGTTTGTGCGTCGCTCCTGCTGCCAAGTATTTATCTGTCCGTACTCGAATATCACCAAAATATGCTCCCTGACAAGCTTCTCGAAATACTTGCAAGAGAGCGATTAAGCGTACCCTACGGCATATTCTGGGAGCTTACCCTTATGCTCGTCGTTTTCGACATAATACGCGAGGTCGGTCAGCGTATGCCGCGTACTATGGGCTCAGTGGTGAGCCTTGTTGCAGGTATCGTTCTCGGAGACGCGGCTATGACGGCGGGGCTCGTGAGCGCGCCGACTCTTATGGCAGTCGCGTTTACCGCGACCTGCGCCTACGTCTCCCCGCCTGTGACGTGGTGTAACGTCCTCTTGAAGTTTTTATTTGTGCTCATAGCACAGCTTTGCGGTCTTTTCGGCGTTATAATGGGGCTTGCGCTCACGGTCGTATATCTTGCGTCGAAAAGCTCCTTCGGCGTGCCCTATCTTTCGCCCGTCGCGCCTTTCGTCAAGGAGGGTATAAAGGATACGCTTATCAAATTTAAAGGAGGAGTACAACGGTGAAGAAACAAGCCTACACCTACGTTCTGTATCCGCTTGCAATAATATCGCTGATACTCGTACTGCCTCTTTTAAGGTCAAAGCCTACCCACAACCTTGACAGTATGCTTTTTGTGAAAGCCGCGTTTTTTGATGCGGAAGACGGCGAGTACACGGTCAACCTATATTGTACCGACGCGGAAAGCACAGAAGCGCACTTCTTTTACGGAAGTGCAAAAGAAGTACGTTTGGCAATAGAAAACGCAAAAAACGGCTCGTATAAAAATATGTTTTTTCCGTCGACAGAGGTACTGCTTCTCGGTGACGGCATACTCGAAGGCGAGCTTTACGATATAGCAAGCTACGCCGTAAAAACAAACGATTTCCCCCTCTCCGTCGCAGTATTCAGAGGAAAAAAGGAGCTTGCAAGTGCAGACTATGTCAAGATAACGGACGCCACGGACTCGCGAAGCATCTCAGCAGACACAAGGCTCTGGCGGCACGTAAACGAGCTTATCTCGGAAAATAAAATGCCTTCCCTTTTAAATGTAAGGAAGGGTGAAGACGGAAAGATATACTTCGAGGGGTGATAAGATGGAAAACAAGCTCAACCGAAG
>CALCTE010000294.1 GCA_937893885.1 uncultured Clostridia bacterium
ATTTACAATTTTATCAAGGTTCATATGTCCTGGTACGATTTCGTTATAAGAACTTACGATACCAACCATAGGCTTCTTCATTTCTTCTTCCGTAAAACCACCGCCGATATTTTCGAGAAAAAAGTCAAGCTTCGCTTTAAGCTCTTCGTCAGCGTTTATCTCACAGACTTCACCTTCGGCAAGGCTTTTTGCGAGTTTGTTTGAAGGCGAAAGACGGCGGTATATATCGCATAGAGGAAGCTTTAACTTTTCTATATACGAAGCTATACCGCGTGCAAGAAGCGCTATTTCTTTAGAGCTTTCCGCTCGGCGTTTAAGCTCGCGGCTTTTATAAAAGCCGCCAACGGAAGCGCAAACGGCAAAAATAAGAGCGCCGATATATTTCATATTATCTTATCAAGCCTTTTTTCCGTTATTGAATATACGTACCCGAAAATGCCCGCATCAAGAAGTAATTTTATGGCAGGGCGCGAGTAAAGTTCTTTTTTATCTCTTGCGTGGGCGGAGGCGATAAGCGGCACGCCCGTGCTTTGCACGTTTAGTATCGCTTCGGCTTCCGAAAATCCGCCTATTTCGTCACATATTATCACATCGGGCGCCATGGTCCTCGTTGCAAACTCTATAGCCTCTGCCTTTTTGTACCCACTGTACACGTCACAGAGTGCAAGTGCGCCTTCTTTTCCGAACTCTCGTCGCTCGTCTGCTATTGCTACTTTTAAAGGGGAAAGAGCTTCCCCCGATGCAAGTTTTGCGGCAAGATCGCGAAGAAGCGTCGTTTTGCCGCACCCGGGCGGTGAATAGACCAAAACTCCGCAAATTTTTCCTTTTGTAAAGAGCGGTAAAAGATCACTTGATACGTTTTTTACGTTATGCGGTATGCGAATATTTATTGAGCTTATGTTACCGACCGTTTCTTTGCCGTCACGCGATGTGAATATCTCGCCCGCGACGCCTATTCGAAAGCCGTTTTCAAAGGGGATATATCCCTTACGCACTGTGTCCTCAAAGCTGTATACCGAGCCTCCGCAAAGGCGTTTTACGCAGTCGCATAAAAGTTCGCGCGTAATAACCGTGCCGACGGGAAAGCGAGATGGCTTACCGTTTGATGAAATAAAATAATTACCCGTGCCGATGCATACAAGCATAGGCGCACCAACCCGTAAATGTATCTCCCGTATTCCGTCGAAAAAGCTTCTGTCACAGCTTGAAAGAGATAGCCTGATGCATTCCGGCAGAAGCTTTACTATGTCGTCTGTCTTTCCCATAACTGTCATCACCTCACAAGATACTATGCTTGTACCGCGTCTCTTATGCGCTAAAATCGGCTTTTCGGTTAAGTATTTTTGTTAAATTTATGACTTTTTGTTTAAAATGCATATTACATTTTTTGTTTTTTTATGGTATAATAAATCTGCTGACAGAAACGCTGAAAGCGTTACGGGAAGCCGATTTCATCGACATTCAGCAAAAATGAGTATGGAGGTTTTTATGTATAAAGCAGGCGATCACGTTGTATACAAAAATAACGGAGTTTGCGTTATCGAGGATATACGCAAGGAAAAGTTCGGTTCGTGCGATAAGCAGGACTACTATGTGCTCAAATTGCTTTATACAGACGATGCGCGCATTTACGTACCTGTTGCAAGGGAAGAAAATGAGTGCAGAATGAGAAGCCCCATTTCAAATGAGACGGCACAGAAAGTTATTGAAGAATATAAAAGTTTTGCGGAGTTTTGGGTATATGATGATAAGCTTCGCGCGGCAAAATTCAGGGATATTTTAGACGGCGCTGATACTAAGGAGCTTGCTTTGCTCGTTAAATCGCTTGCAAAGAAAAGCGCCGAGCTTTCCGATTTAGGCAAAAGACTTCGCGTCTCGGATGATGCCGTTTTCAGAAAGGCTGAACTTAATTTTTACGGAGAGCTTGCGTTTGCGCTTTCCAAAAGCCTTTCCGAGATAAAACAGCTACTTAATTAAATGTAAATACCGAACTTCGTCAAAAAAACGAAGCTCGGTATTTTTTTTACTCTTTTTCAATATATTTGCGTAAGAGTATTTTAATCGGAGGGGCTATGAGACTCAGTCAAATGACAAAATACACCGCAGCTTCTACGGCATCAAGCCTTATTATGCGCGGTCTCGGACTCGGATTTTCCGTATTTTTAACGTCGCGTATGGGCGCGGAGGGAATAGGTCTTATGACTTTAATAAACTCCGTTTACGCACTCGGCGTCAGTTTTTCTGCCGCAGGATACCGACTTGCGACCACAAGACTTGCGGTGGAGGATAAAAACAGTAAAAGCCCCAACGCGTTTTCACTTCTAACGAAGATATTGCTTCTTGCACTCACTACGGGTCTTATCTGCGCGGTGATACTCAGAAGCGGTGCAGGTTTTATAGCAACAAGAATATTAAAAGAGCCACGCAGTACGAAAGCGCTTCAAACGCTTGCATATTCACTTCCGATACTTGCCGCAAGCGGTGTTTTACTTGCATATCTCGGCGCATTTTATAAAGTTGTAAAGATCGGATTTGTGCAATGCATATCTCAAGTGATACAGATAGCATACGTTGCTGTTAGTATAAATCGCGGAGTTTCCATAGAGGAGTGCTGTATAAGGATTGCCCGTGCCGACGTTTTGGGCGAGGTGGTAGCCCTTGCTTTTGCACTTTCGTTCGTATATGCGGAAATAAAAGATGAAAAGCGAGTGCACGGCAAGAAGGCATTTTTCCGTCCCTTTATCCGTATAGCTTTACCCGACGCACTTGGATACGAGCTGCGTTCGGCTCTGTCCACTGTGCAACAGCTTTTAGTACCGATCGGATTTAGAAAAAGCGGAGTGGGAGCTGCAAAGGCGCTTGAAATATACGGCGTAATGCACGGAATGGCTTTACAGGTGGTTATGTTCCCTTCGTGTATTTTGCGCTCTCTCGCATCTCTTCTCGTGCCCGCCATAACCGAGAGCAGAACAAAAAATAACGATTATGCAACAAAACGCACCGTAAGGCGAGTATTACACCTGACACTTGTTTTTTCCTTTATGGTATCGTCCGTTATGTTCTTTTGCTCCGATATTTTGGCAGAGACTTTATATAAAAGCGACGAGTGTGCGGTGTTTTTACGCATCTTTTCTCCGCTTATACCGATAATGTATCTCGATATATGCGCAGACAGTATGTTAAAGGGGCTCGACAAGCAGGTCGCTTCAATGGGATATAATTTGCTTGATTCCGTGGTTAGCGTTGTAATGGTATATTTTTTGATACCGAAATATCAAGTCACAGGCTACGTTATAATGATATTTTTCACCGAAACAATGAACACGCTTTTGAGTATGCGCGAGCTTTTAAAGACGAGCGGCACGGAGCTTTTTCCGTTTACCGATGTGATAAATCCCCTTATCTGTGCTCTCTCCTCGGGTATGCTTTCGGCAGTTTTGGGCAGAGACATACCGGCTACGGCACTCGGATTATGCGCAAGGCTTATACTTAATTTGGCAAGCTACTCCGCATTTATGCTTTTAAGCTCACCGGAAACGAAGGAAGATATTTTTTCTATGCTTGGCATAAGGAAGAAGGCACTTTCATAGAATTTAACAAATATTAAAACGAGGTGGACAAAATGGATTTTTATTTAGAGCCAGACAAAGCTATCCCCGAGGTGCTTTCCGCACCTTATAAGCTTTCTTTCGGAAAACAGTTATCTCAAGAGATAAGCCTTCCCGATTTTTACGAGGATCTTGCAAGAATAATCGACTGCAGCGCAAAGGCGGTCGTGACCGAAACGGAGCTTTCGGACGGCGTATTATCCGTATCGGGTGAAGTAAGCTACAGCATACTTTACTACAGCGATAAGGACAGCATCTTACACCGTTTCTTATTCGAGCAGGAATTCGAGGCTAAATGGGACGCAGATGAGGAATCAAAACTTTTAGATGTAATACTCTCCTGCCATGAGCCGTCTGTAAGAATATACGGCACAAGAAAGCTTTCCGTAAGTATGGATTGCGATTTTACCGTATTTCTGTGCAAAGCAGGAAACCTGCAAATGCCCGATACTCAAAACGCCGAGCTTATGCAAAAGACGGGCGAGACCTTTACTTACGAGCGCCTTGAGTCCGAGAAAAGCAGATTTTCGGAGGACTTCATTATTCCTCCCGAATATCCGAGCCTTGAGGAGATCGTATATTGGGATCTTTCAAAAGGTGCGGCAGTAGGACAGACGAGAGCAGACGGCTTACTTGTAAGCTCCGATGCACAGCTTTTTGTTATCTACACTGACGAAAACGGAGAATACGTAAGCTATAAAACCAAGCTTCCCCTTACAGCTCTCGTAAGAGAAGCCTCGGGCGACTATGTGTGCGCAGATCTTTTCGTGTACTCGCCTAAATGCGCGGCGATTTCTGATTCAAACGGCGAAAACCGCCGTATAGCCCTTGACTTTGAGCTTTCTGCAAGCGCTCTTGTACTCGCAAATAAGCAGTTTACTTATGTCGCGGACGCATATTGCACGGACTGTCAATCAAAGCTTGAAGTAAGCGAGCTTTCTTTGGGAAGAGCCGAGGGTACGTTTGATAAGCAATTTACCGTAAAAGACCTTATTGCAAATGACGGTGAGATAAAGGAACTTTTAGCAGTACGCGCAAACCCCGAGCTTTTAAAAACGAGACGCGACGGCGAAATGCTTTACGGAGAGGGCACTTGTAACTGTACCGTACTTGCTAAGACCGAAAGCGGCGGTATGAGCGCTTATGAACACGCCGTAACCTTTGATATTTCTCTAAAGCTTTCGGAAAACGCAGAAAATACCGTAATAAAGGTCGAGACGGAAAAGGTGAATTTTGAAAGCGTAAAGGACGGCTTTGAGATCGAAATAGAAGTAAAGGCAAGCGTAAACGCCTTCTCTCAAAGTGACGTTATGTACGTTACGCAGATAACAAAGGGCGAGAGGGAGGATAAAGAGGAAGACTGTTCGATGCTCATATATTATCCCGATAAAGATGAAAGCCTGTGGGAGATAGGTAAAAAGCACAGAGCGAGCACCGAAAAGATAGTAACGGTAAATAAGCTGGACTCGGAGGATATAAAAAACAGAAAGTTTATTCTCATACCGAAAAGATAAACAAAAACGGGAGGTTTTGCCTCCCGTTTTTGTTTTACAGCGTATTTTTACATTTAAGCGATTCCAAAATTATCTTTGCCGTGCTCGTATTCGTTGCAAGCGGTATCTTTTGTACGTCGCAAAGCCTTAAAAGCGCCGATACGTCGGGCTCGTGGGGCTGAGCGGTAAGAGGATCGCGAAGGAATATTATAAGGTCGAGATTTCCGTCCGCGAGCATTGCTCCTATCTGCTGGTCGCCGCCCAAGGGGCCGCTTTTCATTCTGTGAATGGAAAGCGATGTCTCACCCATTATAAGCGTACCCGTCGTGCCTGTCGCGTAAAGCTCGTGGCAGGAAAGCACGTCCTTATAGGCGATCGCAAGTTCTATTATCTCATTTTTCTTTTTGTCGTGAGCAATGAGTGCTATTTTCATATTTTCTCCTTTTTTGTCCTTTATTTTGCGATTTCGTAAAGCTTCTTTTCTACCTTATCCGCAAGCCAGATATGTCCATCGTTGTTCGGGTGACAGCCGTCGACGGTCAGCTTTTTCCAATCAAAATCGGAATTCGTGTAAAGATCGAGTACGGGTATGCCGAACTTATTTGCAATTTCGATGGTCTTGTCAACGTAATCCTTAATGCAGTATCCGTTAAAGTTTAGCTCTGTCGTATCGTGCTCGCTCTTGTCTTTAAAGTCAGCACCGCCCTTAAAGTTACCGATGCCGTGATGGGGATAGGGGGTAACGAGAAGTATCTTGTTTTTTTCGTGATGTGCAAGAAGATGTTCGCATATTTTTTCGAGCGCGACGGTAAAATATCCGACGTCTTCGCTCTCGCCCTCTGGGCTTATGGGCATATCGCTCCAGAAATAGTCGTTCGTACCTCCGAAAACGACGGCGTATTCAGCGCTGTCGGTATTCTGTATTCTGGCGATATACGAAGTGCCGTTATCCCTGCTTAGTCCGGCCTTTGCTACGAGCGTGCCTGTTATACCGTAGTTTTCCTCAACTGCAGCGAGCCTTTTTGAAAGGACCGTTGCAAATCTGTTGGTTCTGTCTTCAAGCGCGTAGCCTAAAGTAATGCTGTCTCCCAAGAATGCGATAGTTTTGTTTTTAAACATATAATCGTTCTCCTTTTTTATTTTTTATCCTTAAAGCATAGCCAATCCATGACCTCTTGATCAAGATAGGTAAGGAGCGGTACGTCGGTATGCGTTGCACCGCTAAATACAGTCACTCTTGCACTCTCGCAGTTAAGAAGCTCTACCATTTCGACCGAGGAATCGGGCCGTATGATGTAATCTTCGCTTCCGACGAATGCCCATATCTCTTTATTTTTGAGGTTTCGTTTCTTTTTCTCGGTGATATCTGCCCAACCGCTTACGGGAGCAACTCTCGTAAATACGTCGGGGTATTCCGTTGCGATGTTCCAAGCACCGGTTCCGCCCATGCTGTGACCCGTTATCGCGACTTTACCCGTGTCTATATGATAGTTTTTTGCCATATAGTCGACAAGCTCCTTGACGGATACTTTTGCATCGAGCCAACCCTTTTGCGTGGGAAGTACCTGCGGCATGACCACGTATGCGGGTACGTCACCGAGCTTGCCCGTGCTAATGTAATTGCCAAATCCGTACATAACCGTAACGGAAAGATCATACCCTTTTTCCGCACTTCCGTGCAGATATATCACAAGGGGCATATCTTTTACGGGTGTTTCGGGAGTGTAGAGCCAGAAATTGAACTCGTCCTGTACGCTTGTTTTTATGCTTTGCATCGTAAAGGTCGAGGGGATATAGATAGGCTTTATCGGTTCAGATACGGCGCATTTTACGTGCGCTTGGTCTTCGTATATTACCGTTGCCTTATCGTAGGGCTTTTTGCAGGCGCAAAGAGCAAGAAACGTGAAGAGCAGAAAAAACGAAATGATCGACCGTTTTATCATAGCGATTACCAAATGAAATTAGCTTTAGCGGCTTCGCCGTTGTCAACGAGCAAGTCCTGCGCGGTCATCGACTTATTAACGACCGTCAAAAAATATGCCCATTTCGCAATCTCCTCCGCGCTTGCCCACTTGTGGGAGCTGATCTCGCTTTTTTGAAGCGTAGGCTCGCCTCTGACCTTGGCGAGATAGAGCACGACGCTCTTG
>CALCTE010000295.1 GCA_937893885.1 uncultured Clostridia bacterium
ACGGAACAGGCAGTGCCGAGAGCAAAGAGAAATCTCTCCGCGCAGCAGGTGTTCACATTGCAGAGAGCACAGTTCACATCGTTGACATCTTAAACGAATTACTTAACAAATAAGGAGCTGTTTCATTATGAATAAAAAACAGATGCTCGGAATATACGAGATGATGAACCGCATCCGTTGTTTCGAAGAAAAGGCATATTCACTTTTTGAATCCAATAAGCTTCGCGGTTCCGTTCACCTTTGCACAGGTGAGGAAGCAATTCCCGCAACGGTTTGCTCGTACCTTACTGATGATGACTACATAACAAGTACGCACAGAGGACACGGCGACTGTCTTGCAAAAGGTGCTGAATCCGGTGCCGCTCTTGCCGAGCTTATGGGTAAGGCAACGGGCTATTGCAAGGGCCGCGGCGGCTCTATGCATATCGCAGATCTTTCCAAAGGTAACCTCGGCGCAAACGCTATCGTAGGCGGCGGTATCCCCCACGCAGTAGGTGCTGCTCTTGCTCTTCAGATGCAAGGCAAAAAGGACAACGTAGCAGTCTCCTTCTTCGGCGACAGCGCATCCAACGAAGGTGTAACTCATGAGGCTATGAACCTTGCAGCAGTTTGGAAGGTTCCTTGCATTTTCGTTATTGCAAATAACGGATTCGGTATTTCCGTTCCCTATGCACAATCAACATCCGTAAAGAAGCTCAGCGAAAGAGGCGCGGCTTACGGTATTCCCTCTGTTACTGTTGACGGTAACGACGTTATGGCAGTTGCAGAAGCTTTCGAAGATGCTCTCAAGAGAGCAAGAAGCGGCGAAGGCCCCACACTTATCGAGTGCATGACCTACCGTTACAGAGGACACTGGACGGGCGACCCCGAGCCTTATCGTTCCAAGAAGGAAACAAAGGTTTGGAAGGAAGAAAAGGATCCCATCATTCGCTTCAGAAAGTATCTTCTTGACAACAAGAAAGCAACCGCAAAAGAGCTTGACGCTATTGAAGCGGCAATGATCGAGGAGCTCAATCAGGCTGAAAAGTTTGCTCTTGAAAGTCCCGAGCCCGATCCCGCCGCCGTCATGGACGACGTATTCTATGTGGAGGGTTAATTGAAGATGGCTATTAAATCATACGCTCAGGCGATTAAAGATGTCACAGCAGAAGAAATGCGCCGTGACGAAAAAGTATTTGTAATGGGTGAAGACGTTGAAGTTCTCGGCGGTATCTTCGGATGCACGAGAGGACTTAACAC
Organism: uncultured Clostridia bacterium; assembly: GCA_937893885.1. Taxonomy (GTDB): domain Bacteria; phylum Bacillota; class Clostridia; order Oscillospirales; family CAG-272; genus CALCTE01. The sequence goes on from CALCTE010000295.1 coordinate 1,240, forward strand.
AGAATTCAATAAGGAATTTTACGATCACTCAAAGTTTAAGGAAGGTCCCGCAAATCTCAGTCTTGAAGAACTCAACGAGTTCTACGACAGTTGCGATTACGCAAACTACAGTGGTAAGTACAGAATCCGTAATACACCTATCTCCGAGGCAGGCTTCATCGGTGCAGGTATCGGTGCGGCGGCGGCTGGCATGAGACCTATTTGCGAACTTATGTATATGGACTTCGCTCTTTGCGCAATGGACCAGCTTATGAACCAGGCTGCAAAGATCCGCTACATTTTCGGCGGTAAAGCCAAACTTCCTTTAGTTGTAAGAGGTCAGCAGGGTGTCGGTAGAGGTAACGCCGCAACTCACTCACAGTCTATGGAAACAATGCTTTCCCACATTCCCGGACTTAAGGTTGCTATGCCTTCTACTCCTGCAGATGCCGCAGGACTTTTGCGCGCAGCTATAAGAGATGACAACCCCACGGTTATCATCGAGCACAAAGCTCTCTACATCAAGAAAGGCGAGGTTCCCGAGGATCCAGACTTTATGGTTCCTTTTGGCAAGGCAAGTGTTCGCAGAGAAGGTAAGGATTGCACGGTCATCGCAACTCACCTTTACGTTGACAAAGCACTTCACGCCGCAGAAGAACTTGCAAAGGAAGGCATCGACGTTGAGGTTATCGACCCCAGAACCATCGTTCCCCTTGATGAAGAAACGATACTCAATTCCGTAAAAAAGACCGGACGTGCCGTAATCGTCCACGAGGCTCACAAGTTCCTCGGCGTTGGTGCAGAAATATCTTCTGTAATCACCGAAAAGGCATTTAAGTATCTCGACGCTCCCGTTATGCGTCTCGGTGCGAAGGCTTGTCCTCTCCCCTTCAACCTCGGTCTTGAAAACGCCGTTGTTCCTCAGGAAGAGGATATCGTAAGAGCTATAAGAAAAGCTTGCCACAAATAATTTCAAGGAGAGTTTAAAATGGCACAGAAAGTAATAATGCCCAAGCAGGGCCTTCAGATGACAGAAGGTACTATTACAAACTGGATCGTTAAAGAAGGCGGCGTCTGCAAAGCTGACGAACCCCTTTTCGAGATGGAGACAGATAAGCTTACAATCACCATAAGCGCCGAAATCGACGGCACGCTTTTGAAGATCGTCCGCGGTGAGGGTGAAGTAGTGCCCATCACCGAAACAATCGCCGTTATAGGTAATCCCGGTGAAGATATAAGTGCAATACTCGCAGAAGCAGGAGCTCAAAGTGGTGCTTCAGCCGCTCCCGTGGCTGAAGAAACTGCTCCCGCAGTTGAAGAAAAGGCAGAGGAAGCTTCCGCAGCTCCCACCGAAACAATAGTAAGAGCAGAGGGAGAAAGAGTATTTATCACTCCCAGAGCTAAAGAGCTTGCTATTGAAAAGGGTATAGACTATACCACGATCAAGGGAAGCGGCGAAGACGGTCTTATTATCGAAGCTGACATCAAAAACGCAAAAGTTGACGATATCAAAGTTACACCTCTTGCCGCTAAAGATGCGAAGGCAGCAGGCATTGACCTTCACAGCGTTGCAGGCACAGGTTTCGGCGGAAAGATCAGACGCGCAGATATTGCTGCTGCAATCGAAAACGGTACACTTGCTACAGTTGCTCCCATGGACGACGAGGTCGTACCTCTTACGGGTATGAGAAAGGCTATTGCAAAGAATATGATGGCAAGCCTTTCCGGCACTGCGCAGGCAAGCATCAGAGTAAAGGTCGATATGACCAACGCTATGGAGCTTCGCGCTACGTATAAGGCGGCTGACAAGAAGGTATCCTACAACGATATTCTCGTTAAGGCATGCACCTTGGCTCTCGAAGAATTCCCCGTTATCAACGCTTCTATGGACGACAAGAACATCACGTACCACCACTACTGCAATATCGGTATTGCTGTAGCTATCGACGGCGGTCTTATCGTTCCTAACATCAAGCACGCTGAACTTTTAAGACTTGAGGAGATCTCGAAAGCATCTGCCGATCTCGTTGCAAAAGCAAGAGACGGAAAGCTTAAGCCCGAGGAATATAAGGGCGGCACCTTCACCATCACCAACCTCGGCTCGTACGACGTTGATGAGTTTATCGCAGTTATCAATCCTCCCGAGTCTGCAATTCTTGCCGTCGGCTCTATCGTTAAGACACCCGTTGTAGTAAACGACGAGATCGTTATTAAGCCCATTATGAAGCTTTCTCTCACATACGATCACAGAATCGTTGACGGCGGCCCCGCAGCTAAATTCCTTAATAAAGTCAGAGAGCTTATCGAGCATCCCTGCCTTATGCTTTAAGGAGGTAGCTTAAAGTGGAAAAGTTTGAAATAACCGTAATCGGCGGCGGTCCCGGCGGATACGTTGCCGCAATCCACGCAGCCCAGCTCGGTAAAAAGGTTGCTTTGATCGAAGCAAGAGAAGTCGGCGGTACTTGCCTTAACAGAGGTTGCATACCCACGAAGGCATATCTTCATTCCGCAGAAGTCTATAAAGCTGTAAAGGAAGCTGAAGCCTTCGGTATACACACCGAAAACACCACGTTTGACTTTAAAGCTATCCACGAGAGAAAAAATAAGGTCGTAAGCACCCTTACGGGCGGCGTAGGTAATCTTTTGAAGGCAAACGGTGTCAAGGTCTATAACGGTCTTGCAACCTTCCGTGACCGTTATATCGTAGATATTTCTATGAAGGACGGCTCTAAGGAAGCTATCGAAAGCGATAAGTATATTATTGCCCCCTATCCCCGGCATCAAAAACGCGCTCGTCGTTACTTCCGACGAAGCTCTTGACTTCGAAGAAGTACCCGAGTCTATCGTAATCGTCGGCGGCGGCGTTATCGGTGTTGAGATAGCATCTTATCTTCGCGAATTCGGAAGCAAGGTCACCATCGTCGAAATGCTTGATAAGATCCTTCCTCCCGTTGATGATGAAGCATCGACGCTTCTTCGCAGTCTTATGGAATCAAGAGGAATCGACATCAAGACCGGTGCTAAAATAACGGAGATCACCGAAACAGGCGTAAAGTACGAGAAGGACGGCAAAGTTTCCGAGCTTACTGCAGCTAAAGTATTGGTTGCAATCGGAAGACGTCCTAACTCAAAAGATCTTTGTCCCGAAAATGCAGGTGTCCTTACCGAAAGAGGATTTGTGCCTGTAGACGGCAGACTTCAGACAAATATTGAAGGCATCTACGCTATCGGTGACGTAACCCCCGTTGCAACACTTGCTCACACAGCTTCCGCACAAGGTATGGTTGCGGCTGAAAATGCCGCAGGCAGCGTAAAAGTTATGGACTACACGGTAGTTCCCGCTTGCATCTATACCACACCAGAGATTGCTTGTGTCGGTCTTACCGAAAAGCAGGCGCTTGAAACAGGCAAAAAGCTCAAGATCGGCAGATTCAATCCCGCAGGTAACGGTAAATCTCTCGTCATGGGCGAAACAGATGGTCTTATCAAGATCATCACAGATGCCGATAATGGCGAAATTCTTGGCGCAACACTTATGTGTGCCCGTGCAACAGATATGATAAGCGAACTTGGACTTGCAATAAAGCTCGAGAGTGATATCGAAGAAGTTGCAGACCTTATTCACCCTCACCCCACGGTAAGTGAAGTTATTATGGAAGCCGCACACGACGTACACGGTATGTGCGTACACAACAGACCTAAAAAGAAATAATTTTTAGCTTTCAGCGGAAGCCGTTTTATATAAGCGGCTTCCGCAAAAAAAGAAAGGTTTAGGGAAATATGGAAAATTACACAAGCGTAAAAATGGGATTCGGAAAAAATAAAATCGACGTGCAGATCCCCACAGCAAATCTCGCAGGCGTTCTCACTCCCAACGAGGTTGAGGTTGCTTTAACAGGCGAAGAAGAAGTAAAACGCGCCATTGCTAACCCCATAGGTAGCGAAAGGCTTTCAAAATTGTATAAAAAGGGTGCGAAAGCGGTAATCATCACAAGCGACATTACTCGCCCCGTTCCCTCTAAATATATTGTACCTCACATCATCGATGAACTTATTGCAGGTGGCGCAAACTACGAAGACATCACAGTAGTATTTGCTCTCGGCTCACACCGTAGCCACACTGAAGAAGAAATGCGCTATATGGTCGGCGACGCAACCTTTGATAAAGTTCGTTGCATCGACAGCTCAATGGACAAATGCGTAAATTTAGGCACCTCAACGAGAGGTACTCCCATTGACGTATTCGATGAAGTTGCAAATGCTGATATGAGAATCTGCGTTGGCAACATCGAATATCACTATTTCGCAGGCTACAGTGGTGGCGCAAAGGCTATTATGCCCGGTGTGTCAAGCAGAGCAGCAATCCAGGCTAACCACTCAAGAATGGTCGAGCCTACCTCCGTTGCGGGCAAGATTGACGGTAACAACGTTCGTGCCGATATAGACGAAGCAGGAAAAATCACCGGCATTGATTTCATTGTAAACGTCGTTTTGAACGAAAAAAAGGAGATCATCTGTGCTGTAGCAGGCCACTATATCGAAGCTCACAGAGAAGGATGCAAATTCCTTGATAAGCTTTATAAGAAGGAAATTCCCGAAAAAGCCGATATTGTTCTCGTCTCCCCCGGCGGATTTCCCAAGGATATCAACCTCTATCAGTCACAGAAAGGACTTGATAATGCCGCTCACGCAGTCCGCGACGGCGGAATTATAATTCTTCTCGCGTCTGCCGCAGAAGGACTCGGTGAACACGTTTTCGAAGAATGGCTTAACGAAGCAAAATGCTCTCGCGACCTCGTTGACAGAATACAAAGAGAATTCAAGCTCGGCGGACATAAAGCTGCGGCGATAGCTATGGTGCTTGAAAGAGCAAGGATCTTTATGGTATCTGACAAGGACGACGAATTCGTTAAAAACGTATTCCTTGAACCCTATCACAGCGTTGATGAAGCAATAAATGCGGCTATTGATGCTCTCGGTAAAGATGCAAAGATTATCGCAATGCCATACGGCGGTTCTACGCTTCCCGTGGTAAAATAAGATGTATATGAACTACTTGCTCGTAACAGAGCTTGGCGGAACTCTCCTTGATGATAAAGGTGAACTTCCTAAAGGCGCTAAAGAGGTATTTGCGGATCTTGCGGAGCTTGACATAAAGACGGCGGTAGTGACAGCGCGCCCGAAGCGTCTTGCAGAAGCTTTTGTAAAGGAGCTTGGGTGTGATGTGGCGGCATATAATAACGGCGCGGAAATTTACCGTGGCGAAAATATGCTGTGCTCCTTCCCCATCAGTTCCAGTTTCGTTTGTGAATTTGCGAAGGATATGCAAAGCTTCAACCCCGACGTTATGATCGGCGTAGAAGCGAACGGTGAGCTTTTTGCTAATTCTAATATGTACAGCGCATGGGATCTTTTGGACGCAACACGATGCGATCTGACGCGTTTTAAAGGTGATTCAGTTTCTAAAATCTTAGTAGGCGCAAGTAACTCCTCGGATATTGCGGATATTGCATCGTTTATCAAAACGGAAGACGTCCGCATAGAGCTTGCAGGCAGTACAGCGCTCGTTACCTCCTCGAAAGCGTCAAAGGCAAAGGCTATTGAAAAGATTGCTTCAATGTATGATGTTGATATGTCGTGTGTGTATGTATTCGGAAACGATCTTTCTGATGTTGAGATGCTTCGTATGAGCGGGCACGCGTATTGCGTTTCAAGCGGTCATCCTATGGCGAAAAACTATTCAACAGTCGTCGGTTCAAATAATGAAAGCGGCGTTTTGAAGGCAATTCAAAGATTTATAACGGGAATTAAAAGATAATCAAAATATCCCCTCGTTTGAGGGGATATTTTGATGTGTAGGCATATTGACAAAGCAGATAAAATGGTGTATAATCAAAAAGTCGCAAATAGAAATAGTATGCAGAGATATCGAAGTGGTCATAACGGGGGCTGACTCGAAATTCTCCATAACTTAGGCGGTTTCGTCCGCACAAAACCCTTGATTCATCGGGGTTTCAAAACATTAAAATCGAATATTTTTTCTGTTCTCTCCTGTAGTTCTCTCCAAATCGTTTTTGAACGAGAAAACTACAGTTTAGAAGATACACGGAGATGTACCCAAGAGGCTGAAGGGTCCGCACTCGAAATGCGGTAGGTCGGGCAACTGGCGCGAGAGTTCAAATCTCTCCATCTCCGTAGTATATGGCAGTCTGTATTTGCAGACTGCCTTTCTTTTTTGCGTAACGGTCCGCTTTCCTGCAAATATTCGACATGCTTCGACGGATATATACAATATCTTCCAATCTTGTAACCGTATCGTAATATATGCACTGCTATTCTTATGGTAAAATAATACAAAAGGTAGCGCGACCTGATAAAATGTGTGATTTACAAGAGAGGATGTTTCGTATGAATGAACAATCATTACAAGCTAAAGCAGTTTTGGCACAGAACCTGAAGGCATACAGAATTTTTTTCAAGATGTCGCAATTGGAAATGGCAAAGCATGTGCATATGAGCTACCGGGGGTATGGCAAACTGGAACGAATGGAAGTAGCCGCATCCCTTGATACGCTAGACAAAATAGCAGATTATTTAGGGCTTTCTCCGGCCATGCTTTTATGCCAAGATATGATTCGGTTTCTGGCGGATGTAGCGCCAAAGAAAAAGCGCAAACGGTCAAAAGATGTCGAAGAACATGAGCAGCAGGCGCAATTGGCAGATGGTTTTGATGATAATGAAGCGCAGCTGCTGTCAAAGGAATGTGCTGATAGCAGCGAAAAAGATGCGCAATTTGAGGAAAACTTTGATGGCAACGAGGAATTGACACCGCTTGAAAAAGATATTGATAATAACGAAATGATGGTACAGTCAGAAGCTGATATTGATAGCGTAGAATCGCTGCAGTTCGAAGGTGCTACAGATGATAACGATGCATAATATAAAGCGTTAGAACGAAAAATATAAAGCCTGACAGGCTAAAATGATAACGGGACACCGGGATGTTACGGGCGGGCAAACCCTGCCCCTACGATATAATATCATTGAAACACTGTAGAGGACGGACTTGCGCGTTTTTTGCGCTGGAGCCCACAACCCGCCCTAAAATTATTTTTTCGGCGGCATGTAGGCATACCGCCCTACAAAAGACCAGCCTTACTTATGCACGCATAGCAGCGCCGAATCTCTCAGCCAACACTGCAAAAATCTTATCATATTCTACGCTTACTTCTTCAACAGTCAGAGTACGGTCTGCCTGGAATGTCAGCGCAAACGCGATACTCTTATAGCCTTCTGCAATCTGACCGCCGCGATATACGTCAAAGATACGCACATCACTCAACAATTCACAACCTACATTGCGAATTGCTTTTTCCAGATCAGATGCTGCAACTGTCTCAGCTACTACTACTGCCATATCGCGGGTAGATGCAGGGAATTTTGGCAGCGGTTTTACCTGAATTGCACCGGTACCTACTGCAATCAGCATGTCTACATCGATTTCAGCAATATAAATACGATCCTGCAGACCATAGTTGTCTACAATAGCAGGGTGCAGTTCGCCGAATACGCCGGCTTTCTGACCGTTCAGATACAGATATGCTGCACGGCCCGGATGATAAATGCTGTTGTCTGTGCAAGGCAGATAATCAACATCAGCGATTTTCAGCTCGCTTACCAGCTCTTCGATAATGCCTTTCATGTAGTAGAAATCGTATGCTACACCGGTCTGCAGCCAGCCATCGGTAGTACGACCGCTCAATGCAATCCCCAGTGTCCATTTTTCGTTTGCCAGATGTGTTGGTGTCAGCTCGCCATCCAGCAGGAAGATTTTACCCAGTTCAAAAATAGCCAGATTGTCATTGCGGCGATTGTGATTGAATCCAACTGTTTTTAATAAGCCAGGCACAATACTGGTACGCATATGACCCTGTTCTTCAGATAATGGATTCATTACCGGAATACTGTTGCGACGAATATCGCCTTCCGGATAGTTCAGTTTGTCATCATTGTTTTTGTTGATAAAGCTGTAGTTCATGACTTCGTGCAAATCTAATGCACACAGTTTATCTACCACTTTGTCACGGATTTTCTGTGCCGGTGTCAGCACACCGCGAGTAGAAGCACCGTAAGGCAATGTCTGTGGAATGGCATCATAGCCATACACACGCGCTACTTCTTCAATCAGGTCTTCCGGAATAGAACAGTCCGGACGATACCCAGGCACTTCCACTACAATCGCTGTGCCATTGTCGCTGATGATATTGAAGTTGAGACTTGCCAGAATTTCTTTAATGCGTTCATCAGAAATATCTGTACCCAAGAGTGCATTTACTTTGCGCAGCTCTAATTCGATAGTCACTGCTTCATGTTTGGTAGGATAGTTGTCAATTGCACCGCCAACTACTACACCACCGCCTGTCAGCTGCATCAGCTGTGC
>CALCTE010000296.1 GCA_937893885.1 uncultured Clostridia bacterium
CCCCTGTTTTTAAATCAAATAAAAAACGGAGGGCCCGTAACAGTAACGCACGCGGAGATAATTCGTTATTTTATGACGATTCCCGAGGCAGTTTCGCTTGTGCTTCAAGCGGCTAATTCCGCAAAAGGCGGAGAGATATACGTGCTCAATATGGGCAATCCCGTAAAGATATTGAAGCTTGCCGAAAACTTGATAAAGCTCTGCGGATACGTGCCGTATAAAGATATTGAGATAAAATTCACGGGGCTTCGTCCCGGTGAGAAGCTTTATGAGGAGCTTCTTATGGCGGAGGAAGGACTCACGCAAACCGATAACAGTATGATATTTATTGGGCAGACGATCGAAATGGACGAAGAGAAATTCGATAATCAGCTTCAAGAACTCTACGATATCACGCGTGATGAAGGTGCTGACGTAAAAAAAGCGGTATCAGAGATAGTTACAACGTACCGCTACGGAAAATAGGACGGACAACAATATTGAAACCGATTAAATTATATCCTCTTCAAGGAAACAAAAGCTATATATTTTCTGACGGTTGCAAGCTGGCAAACGATAGCTGCATACTTGCTGATTTTATAAGCAAGCAAAAAGAAAACATACTTTCATCGCGAAACGACGAAAGAGAACTTTCCTTCGTTGTATGCGCGGGAGTAGGGGACGGGGCTTTGCTTTGCGATGGTGCATCGGCTCATTTCTTCTTTATACTTGAGGCAAATGACGCAGCGTTCATATGCGGCGGAAAGAAAAACGTCGCTATAGATATTGCTGACGAGTCCTGCTTTAACTCAATTAAAGTCAAAAACGGTGATTATTTTACAGTTCCCGCAGGAACAGTTTACTCCGTTGGCAAGGGAATTAGCTACGTTGAAGTGTACTCAAAAAGCACTTCTGTGCATATAATCAATAGTAACGCTGAACTTAAAAACATTTCGTTTTCATCGGATATGCCTTTACTTAAAAAGCCTGCTATGAAGAATGAGCGTGACGGCTTTTCTGTAAAGGTCTTATCGGCGCTTGAAAGCTTCACTGTCGCACAGATAACCGTAGTCGGAACGTATCAAAACAGCATCGGCTCGTCATTCCGATTTATTTTCTGTCTTGACGGCGCAGGCGAATTTAAGCACAGCGAGGGCAAATTTGATTTAAGAGCCGGCGACTGTTATTTGCTTCCCGCAACGATGGGAGATTTTTCGATAAAAGGCGGCGTTGACTTTCTTATTTTCAACCGATAGTCATTTTATATTATTTTTCTCTTAGTTCTTTGTGTAAAGTATACAATGCTTTTATTTTGCTGTAAAAATTGCTTGTCGTTTGTGTTAATTATTTTGATAAAAAGTAATAAAAGGTATTGAAATCGCCTAAAAAATATGCTATAATTCCTATAGCAAAAATAAAATAAAACATTATGAAAGGTGAGAACAATGAAAAAGATTATTTCAATTCTCGTTACCTTGACAATGCTGCTCACTTTATGTGCATCTTTCACATTCTCTGTCAGCGCTGCAGGTAACAACCCTTACATCAGCGTACCCAAGACTGATGCCGATATTACTATCGACGGTGAAAAGGGCGCTGATTATGATAAGGCTGTTAAGATTCCGATCACTCGTTTGATCAACGGAGAAAAGCCTACTGATGGCGACGCATACATTATGTGGGGCGCTGATCAGAAGCTCTATTTCTACGTAGACGTTTTTGATAAGGATCTCTCCAACTCAAAGGACCTCATTGAAAACTTTGGTGTTGATCCTGCTAACACAGACTGCGTAGAGCTCTACGTATACTGGGGCAACGGCGAACAAGTAGTTATGTACAGAATTACCTATGACGGAGTTCTTTACTGCCAGCAGATGGCTCACGCAGGCGGTGGATACCTCATTAAAGAAGAGGGCGATGCAAGCGACAACTTTGAAGCTGCAGTTAAGCAGACGGATACGGGCTATGGTGCAGAGTTTAAAATCAGCACCTACCTTGCAAACCTTTGCGAAGGTGCACTTGTCTCCTTCAAGGTGGTTATTTCTTCTACCGATGATGCAGCTACATACTCTGCTGCAACCTCTAACTTCGGTTGCCCTTTGACGCAGACTCGTTACCACGACTTAGCTTCGACCGCGCCTACCGCATATCTTAATATGTTGCTCGTAGGTCCCGACGGCGCTGATGCTGCATACCGCAAGTTCCCCACGATCTCTGTAGATGACATTGATTCTAAGAGATTCAATGCTGAAAAGACCGAGCAGGCTCTTGAGATTCGTGAAGCTATAATCATCAGCCCAACCGAAGTTGTTGTTAAATTCTCTAAGCCTTGTACACTTCAGTGGTTCAGTAACGCCCCCGTGTTTATGGGTGTTTGCTCCGCACCTAACCTTAACCCTGTTGCAGACCCCGATATCGACGCAGGCGATCCCTGGCAGATCGGTGCCTTGCTCGATACAGCCGTAACAAACGACGGCGGTACGACATGGAAACTTCAGCTTTTTAAAAAAATCTATGAGAAGAGCAACGGACAGTTTGCAGACGGTGTGTTCCGTGTTTCCGAGACTCAGGGTAATGACCTTTCCTACTATATGTCAGATAACAGCTTTGTAGGCCACGTAATTTCCATGGACGGCGATGATTACCTCCATGCTAATAAGGCTAACAAAGATGACCACTGGGATGTTGCATACGTTGACTATACTGTAAATACGAACTACGTATGGGATTCAACTAATGAAACTTCGCTTCCCGCTACTACGATTGACCTTGCGTCAAAGATGACGGAAGAAGTTACGGAGGAAACTGATAGCTATCTCTTCGTTAACACTCTTCGTAATAGATTTGAAGAAGAGGAAGAGAAGGAGCCTAATTCCGGCAACACAAACAATCCGACTGGTGATATCGAAGATGATGATACCGGCTCTACAAGAGATCCTAACGCTGACGGCGGCGAAGGCAACTGGATTGCAGAAAACTGGTGGATCATCGCTGTTGCAGCAGCTGCAGTAGTTATTGTGGTTGTTGTAGTAGTAATTGTTGCAAGCGGCAGCAAAAAGAAGAAATAATTTAACTTCATAAAAAAATCGAGATGGTTTCCATCTCGATTTTTTTGTTTATATGATATTTAGTTTTGTTTTCTTACGCGCTTGTATTCATCGTCAAGCTGAAAATACGGACAACCGAAATCCCTTCTTGTTACAAATGATAGCATTTCGTCTTCATCAAGGTCCATCTGACATTCGTAGGTGTCGTTTTCATAGTTATATGCACAGTTGATACATATATCGCATCTTACGGTAATTTCTTTCATATTAACGCTCCTTAATCTTATGTTATTATATTACTACAATTTAATTTTGATTTCAACATTTAATTTGTTTAATAAACAGATTTTTTTCCATATCTATTGACAATTTTGACGAGGTAGTGTACAATACATAGAAATAAAGAGTACCGTAAAATCAGACTTTCGTTGTGATATGGAGTTTGTAAATGAAGCTTCTTGAGGAAAGAATTTTAAAGGACGGAAAGATTCTCCCCGGTGAGATATTAAAGGTTGACTCATTTTTAAATCATTGTATCGACATTCCTTTTATGACCGAGATATGTAAAGAATTTTATGATAAATTCAATGCTTCGGGTGTCAATAAAATTTTGACTATCGAGGCATCTGGAATTGCCGCAGCTTCCGTTACGGCGCAGTATTTTGGCTGTCCTATGGTATTTGCAAAGAAATCAAAGTCGAAAAATATCGGTAACGATATGTATACCTGCAATGTCGACTCTTATACGCACGGAACAACGCATCAAGTCGTTGTTTCCAAAAAGTACTTAAATCCCGATGACAGAGTATTGATAATTGATGATTTTTTAGCGACAGGAAACGCCTTAAACGGACTTATAAAGCTCGTAAATGACGCGGGTGCAACGCTTGTCGGATGCGGTATATGCATCGAGAAGGTATATCAAGGTGGCGGAAACATACTCCGCGAAAAAGGAATAGAGGTCTTATCTCTTGCTATGGTCGAGAGCATGACCGACGATTCCATAACGTTTGTAAAATAAAGAATTATATATTTTGAAAGGAAAATTGCAGATGGCAACATTTTATAACGAGATCTCCCATACGTTTAACGAATATCTTTTGATTCCAGGACTTACGACCTGCGATTGTATTCCGACTAACGTTTCTCTCAAAACTCCTTTGGTTAAATTTAGAAAAGGCCAAGAGGAATGTCCTCTTTCTTTGAATATACCGATGGTATCTGCAATAATGCAATCCGTTTCCGATGATAAGCTTGCTGTAGCACTTGCAAAGGAAGGCGGTATTTCCTTTATTTACGGAGCACAGACCATTGAAGACGAAGCCGCTATGGTAGCGAGAGTTAAGGGGTATAAGGCAGGTTTTGTTAAGAGCGACTCAAACATAACTCCCGAACACACTCTTGCCGACATTCTTGACCTCAAGGAAAGAACGGGCCACTCCACCGTTGCCGTTACCGATAACGGAATGCCCGACGGAAAGCTTCTTGGTATTGTTACAGGCAGAGACTACAGAGTCAGCCGTATGAGTCCCGACGTAAAGGTTAAGGAGTTCATGACTCCTCTTGAAAGACTCGTTACTGCTCCCGATGATACGACCTTGAAGGCGGCAAACGATATTATTTGGGATAACAAGCTCAATTCCTTGCCTATAGTTGATAAAGACGGCAATTTAAAATGTTTCGTATTCCGTAAGGACTACGATCAACATAAGAGTAATCCCAACGAAATGCTGGACAGCCAAAAACGCTACATTGTAGGCGCAGGCATTAATACGCGCGACTACGAAGAGCGTATACCCGCTCTCGTTGAAGCAGGCGCAGACGTGCTTTGCCTTGACTCGTCCGACGGATATTCCGAATGGCAGAAGCGCACGATAGAGTTCGTAAGAGAAAAATACGGCGATAGCGTTAAGATAGGCGCAGGAAACGTCGTCGATGCAGAGGGATTCAGATATCTTGCAGAAGCAGGCGCAGACTTCATTAAGGTGGGTATCGGCGGCGGTTCTATCTGCATAACCCGCGAAGCAAAGGGCATCGGCAGAGGACAGGCTTCTGCAGTAATCGACGTTTGCAAAGCAAGAGACGAATACTTCAAGGAAACGGGCGTATACGTTCCCGTATGCTCCGACGGCGGTATTGTTTACGATCACCATATCACGCTCGCGCTTGCTATGGGTGCTGATTTCGTAATGCTCGGCAGATACTTTGCGCGCTTTGACGAAAGTCCCACGGCAAAGATAAACGTAAACGGTACGCTTATGAAGGAATATTGGGGCGAGGGTTCCAATAGAGCGCGTAACTGGCAGAGATACGATCTCGGCGGAAAGGGTAAGCTGTCCTTCGAAGAAGGTGTAGACTCGTACGTGCCTTATGCAGGAAGCCTTTCATCTAACGTTGAAAGAACGCTTGCAAAGATCAAATCTACGATGTGCAACTGCGGTACCTTGACGATAGAGGAACTTCAGAAGAACGCAAAGCTCACGCTTGTTTCTTCGGTAAGTATCGTAGAAGGCGGCGCTCACGACGTAGTTACGAAAACGACAACAAGACAAATGTAATATAAAAAATGCAGTCCTGCGGGACTGCATTTTTTCTCATTTTTCAGCTTTTTTCCTTTCGGGGAGCTGTGCAATTACGACTGCTATAAGCATAAGTGCACAGCCTATGTATTCGCGCGGCTGTAGTTTTTCACTAAGCACGAGGGCGCCCATAAGTGCGCTGAAGAATGCTTCGAGGCTCATTAAAAGCGAAACTACGGTGGGATTTGTGCCTTTCTGTGCGAGTATCTGCAAAGTATAGCCTATCGCACTCGAAAATACGCCGACATAGATTATTGAAACAGCGCAATTTTTGATTACTTCAAAGCTTACTCGCGGCTCAAATATCAGTGATATAACGGCTGACATAACGAAGCAGAAAACGAATTGAAAGCACGAAAGTTCAAACCCGTCGACTCTTTCAGAAAAATATGATACGGTGATAATATGAAAAGCGAAGCACAGCGCGCAAAGTATAAGCAAAATATCGTGCGTTACGATTGTAAAATTTTCCTTTACGCAAAGGAAATACAGTCCGGCTGTTGCTATCAATACGGCTATCCATACCGAAATGCCAACTTTCTTTTTGAAGAAGATCGACAAAAGAGGTACTATCACAATATACAAAGCTGTGAGAAAGCCTGCTTTGCCCGCCGCATTTTCGGCTATTCCTATTTGCTGGAAATTAACCGCGGTTGTAAGAAATGTGCCGCAAAGAAGTCCGCCTATCAAAAGATGCTTTTTATAGCCTTTTGTACGCTCAAAGGCGGATATGATCTTCCTTTTTTCAAGAAGTCTCTTTATTACTATTATAAATCCCAAAACGATAGCTGCTATCAGTGAGCGTGAAGCATTATAAGCGAACGCGGGAATATTAGCCTCGGTTGCTTGCTTTTGAAAAACATAGTTCCCCCTTAAATCATAGAACGCAATTCTGCTTGTGCAGGGTTGCTTTTTATTTTGCTAAGATACG
>CALCTE010000297.1 GCA_937893885.1 uncultured Clostridia bacterium
TGCCGACGTGTACGACAGAGTTATAAGAAATCTTTCCAAGGGTTACCGTCAGAGAGTCGGAATCGCTCAGGCTCTTGTGGGAAATCCCAAGGTAATAATACTTGACGAGCCTACCGTCGGACTTGACCCTAGACAAATAATTGAAATGAGAAAGCTTATCAAGTCTCTCGGTAAGGAGCATACGGTCATTTTGTCAACGCATATCCTTTCCGAAGCGCAAGCTATATGTGACAGGATCATAATTATTGATAAAGGCACTATCATAGCCGACGCGAAGGCTGAACAGATTGATGCGTTGGTAAACGCGCATCACCGTCTTACCGCAAAAATATGCGGACCTGCAGATAAAATTATGGGCGAGATCAAGGCTTTGCAGGGAATTACGGGCGTTGAGCTTTTAAACGAAAAAGACGGCGATGCGAATACTTTTATAATTGAAGCACAGACCAATATTGATATAAGAAAACCCTTGTTTGCACTTCTTGCATCAAAAATGTGGTATCTTGTAGGTCTTGAAACGTCTGGCACAAGTCTTGAAGATATATTCATCAAGCTTACTAATAAGCATTGAGGAGGAAAGTTATGGGCGCAATTTTCAAACGTGAATTTAAATCATACTTTATCACCTCCATAGGATATATCTTTATGGCAATATTTTTAGTTATGTCGGGAGGTATATTCTGGCTTTTCACACTTGACGGAGGCGCGGGATCGTTTCAAAGCTTTTTCTTGATGCAGATGTTTACGTTTATAATCATCATTCCGATACTTACGATGAAGCTGTTTTCGGAAGAGCAGAAGATGAAGACGGATATCGCCCTCTTGACTGCTCCGGTAAGCCTCACCAAAGTAGTCCTCGGAAAGTTTTTTGCGGCATCGGCACTCTTTTTTATAACTTTCATCATATCTTGTATCCCTTGCGGAATTTTGTATATATACAGCACGCCCAACACGGCGGCGCTTATTACGAATATGATCGGAATTCTGTTTGTTGGTATGGCGTTTATTGCTATCGGAATGTTTATTTCCTCACTTACCGAAAATCAGATAGTTGCCGCTATCGTTACGATATTTATTTTGCTGTTTTCGCTTGTGATGAATTTCCTTGTAAGCTATATTTCGGTATACGCGATAAGATTTGTCGTTGATTGGTTTTCATTCTATACAAGATTTGCGCCTTTTACACAAGGAGTAATGAGTATTGAATCTATCATTTACTTTATTTCGATTACAGCTGTGTTTATATTCCTAACGGTACGTATACACGAAACGAGAAGATGGAAGTAGGGCAGAGCATTATGAGAAAATTTAACACTAAAAGATTAAAATACGGCTCTGTTGCGGTAGCTTTTACGGCAATATTCGTTACCGTAGTTGTACTTCTTAACGTAATAGTATCCGTCGTAAACAAAAACGGATTTCTTGATGTGGACGTGACGAGTGAAGCTATTTTTACCGTCTCAGAACAATCACTTGATCTTCTAAAAAGCAACGATGTGCCGCTCACTGTTTATTTCTTGAGAGAGAGAGATGAAATAGCGGAGGACAACGAGAGCTTTATACTTAATCTCGTAGACTCCTATACGGCAAATTTCCCTTGGATAGACGTTGAGTATGTAGACCTCGACAGAAATCCAAAATTTAAAGACAAATATACAAAAAGCACTACTGAAACACTTGCAAATACATCTTTGATCGTTGAGTGCGCGGCTACTAATGAATATAAGGTCTTGACGATAGAAGATTATTTCCTTTTGGAACAAGACTACTTTCAAAAGTACATTACCGGTTTTCAGGGTGAGCTTGCTCTTACTTCTGCTATATTAAATGTTTTAACGCCTGACGAGCTTGTGGCGGCGTTTGAAACGGGCCACGACGAGCTTAGCGCGACGACTCTTAAAGACTTTCTTGACAAAGTCGGATATGAAGTGATTGATATTAACTTGCGCGAAGATGTGATAGACGAGAGAGTAAGCCTCCTTGTAATTAACAGCCCCAAGCAAGATTTCGGCGGATATATTGAAGGCGCAGAAACGGGTACCTCCGAAATTGAAAAACTCGTTGAGTATATAGAAACTCCCGATAAAAATATGCTTGTATTTATGGCGCCCGATTCTCCCGAACTTAAGGAATTCGAGGAATTTTTAGCAGTCTACGGTGTCAAAGTCGAAAGAAATGTAATTGTTGATGAACAAAACAGCGTTTCAGGCACTATGGGTCTCGGTGTTTACGGAATATACTCGGAGAACGGAAATAATGAATACGTTGATGAGATAACGGGTAGGGTAGACAGTGAATATAAGACCGTGTTTAACCGTACGGCTCCGATAACGATACTCTTTGATGAATGGAAGAACGGAATTACTGTTTATCCCATCGTTACTACCTCTAAAACTGCGTATTATAATGATGGTGAAAATAAGATCGACGGTCAGTTCAATATGATGACGCTTTCTACTAAGGGTACGTCAAAGCTCGTCGTTTGCTCAACGAGCTACTATAATACGTTTATTGAGACGACAAGCTATGCAAACCGAGATCTGCTTTACAGCATTGCACAAAGCTTCGGTGCAAAGAATGTGACTCCCGACATTCCGATCAAGCTGCTTGATGAAACAAAAGCCCAATTTGACATTAGCGCAAAGGCGACGAAAGCTTGGGGAATCGCCATTACCGCAATTCCTGCAGCAATCGTTCTCGTGATTGCTGTTGTTGCCTTGACAAAGCGGAGGCATTTATGATCTCTAAACAGTTAAAGATTATAATTGCTTTTTCGGCGGTGATAGTTCTTCTTCTCGGTGCTTTGCTTTTGGTTAAGGTACTTGTAAAGGATGAAGATCCCAAAGAGGATAAGATCAAACTCATTGACGGTGAAGCCGAGGGTTCGAATACAAAACCGAGAATCATTGAGCAACTTAATGAAAAAGACGTAGCACAGATAACGGTTCATAATTCTACAGGCACGTTTACCTTTATAAACGATTTAAAAAACTCGATGACTTACTTAAAGGATTATGAAAATTATCCCGTTTCGAGCGAGATGACTTCTTCCTTGTATTCAAGAATATCGAGCTTTTTGGTAACGCGTATAGATACTGATCCTACCGATCTTTCAACCTATGGTCTTGATATTGCTTCCGATCCCGCTTATTTAGAGATTGCAAAGTTTGACAAAACCGTATATAAGCTCTATTTCGGCCTTCGAAGTGCAGACGGCAGTTTTTATTATATGATGGTTGACGGAAGAAACGTCGTATATGCCGTAAATAATTCAAATATTGAGGACTTGATATTACTTCCGATTGAATCCTTTATATCGCCACTCGCGGCTCCCATATTGGAAGACGTCAGCTACGTTAATATCGAAAATATAAGTATAAAGCACGGCGGTAATGAATTCGTCTCTTTTGAGAAAGTACCGGAAGGGTATAAGCAGGAAACGGGATATACTCTTACTCACAGAATGACATATCCCACAAACTATCTTGTAAGTCTAACGAATTTTGAAAAGCTTTTAAGCTGTTTTGCAAATCTTTACGGAACAGAGGTAGTTGGATTCGGTTATTATTTGAGAAATGATTTTTCAGATCTTGAAAAATACGGATTTGATAAGGACATTACGGAGATATCTTACACCTTTGATGAACTTCCCACATACCTTTATGTCGGCGGCAAAACCGAAGACGGTTCGGGTTATTATGTGTACACACTTCATTATGACACACTGTTGATAATACCTACCGAGTCGCTTCCTTTCGTTGATTGGGAACTTGGAGATTATATCGGTGAATATCTTTTCCAGATGTCTATCGACTTTGTCAAGTCCATAGAAGTTGAAACTTCCGAAAAAAAGGTGAATTTTGAGCTTGAGGGCACGGGTAGCGAACTGAAAGTCACGGCAAACGGAAAAGAATTAGGGGTAGATGACGAAGGCGATCCTATGAATTTCCGTCAATTTTATAAAAATATTCTCCGTATAAATTGGGACGGATATTCCGATGCTCCCGAAAAATTGGGAAAGCCGATGCTTAATTTAAAGATAACGACTCGTTTTGGCGAGGTTTTTGATTATAGCTTTTATCAGATATCAACACTTCGTTGCTATTTTGTATACAACGGAAGCGGAGAATTCTACACAGAAAAAGCAACCCTTGACAAATTTATAGATAACTTCAACAGAGTAGTAAATAACGAACCCGTAGTATTGGAGTATTAAATTTTTAGACTTTCGAGTAATCGAAAGTCTAAAAACATTAAGGAGCATATGAAAACAAAAGATTTACTAAACGAAAACAACTTTAAATTTCAAAAAAAGTATGGACAGAACTTTTTGACAAATCCGAAAATTCCCGAAAGAATAGCAATGTCTGTGAGAGAAGAAAACAGGGGAGAACTATGTATTCTTGAGATAGGCGCGGGCGCGGGCGCTTTGACCGTAAATCTTGCAAAGCTTTACAAAAAAGTATGTGCGCTTGAAATCGACACGACGCTGGAAGAGCCGCTTAAAGAGGTGCTTGCTGGATATACAAACGCCGAAGTTGTTTTTCAAGATATAATGAAAACGGATATTGCCGCTCTGTGCAAAGAAAAATTCGGCTCATCACCTGTAGCGGTATGCGCAAATCTTCCATATTATATAACAACGCCGATCATTATGGCTCTTTTTGAGTCTGGTGTGAATTTTGAGAGTATAACCGTAATGATGCAAAAAGAAGTAGCTTTGCGTATATGTTCCAAAAAGGGAGACAGCGACTACGGTGCGTTTACTGCTGTAGTGAATCTATATGCCGATTCGAATCGTCTTTTTGATGTCGGAAAGGGTAATTTCTATCCCGTTCCGAAGATCGACTCTTCGGTTTTAAGACTTACACCGTGGAGTGATAAATTTGACGGTATTGACAAAGAATCCGTAAAAGAGATCATTAGAGCCGCCTTTTCTCAAAGACGGAAGACGATATATAACAGCTTAAAATCAGGTCTTAACGTAGGAAGTGAATTTGCACAGAAGCTTCTTTATGACTCAGAAATTCCCGCCGGTACAAGAGCTGAACAACTCGGCATAGAAGATTTTATAAAAATATCTCAAATGTATACAAAAATGAAACAACAAACACAAAAAAATTCAAATTTTACGAATATTGAATAAAATTTTCATAATATTTTGAATTTTTTGAAAAAATATGTTGCAAATTCGTTTTAAATGTGATAGAATGCACTCATATTATTTTTAATTAATTAGGAGCAATTATGAATTTAGGTAAAAAGGTTAAAGAATGGATCGATGAATGTGCCGAGCTTACCTGCCCGGATAACATTGTATATATCGACGGAAGCGAAGAACTTTATGAAAAACTCGCAAAAGAAGCCGTTGAAAGCGGAGAGCTTATAAAGCTTAACGAAGAGCTTCAACCCGGCTGTTATTTGCACAGAACTATGGTAAACGACGTTGCCCGCGTTGAGAATAAGACCTTCATCTGCACGTCAAAGAAGGAAGATGCGGGTAATACGAATAACTGGATGGCGCCCGATGAATGCTACGCAAAGCTTAAAAAGCTCTTCCGTGGCTCTATGAAGGGCAGAACGATGTACGTTATTCCTTATTCTATGGGCGTTGTCGGCGGTAAGTATTCCAAGATAGGTATTGAGCTTACCGACTCTATTTACGTTGTTCTCAATATGAGAATAATGACGAGAGTTACATCGGAGCTTTTCGACATTATCGGTGATACCGACGATTTTGTAAAAGGACTTCACGCTAAAGCTGACATATCCGAGGAAAACCGCTATATTTGCCATTTCCCTGAGGATAACACAATTTGGTCGATAAATTCCGCATACGGCGGAAACGTACTTCTTGGCAAAAAGTGCTTTGCTCTGCGTATTGCTTCCTACCTCGGCAGAAAAGAAGGCTGGATGGCTGAGCATATGCTCATCCTCGGTATTGAGAATCCCCAGGGCGAGA
>CALCTE010000298.1 GCA_937893885.1 uncultured Clostridia bacterium
CGTTATTACTGATGCTCCCGATATCAACTAAAAGCGGTATCGTAACACCGTTTAACGAAGCGTTATTTACCTCAACCTCGGCAGTATGCGTAACGGGACTGGTCGTTCAAGATACCGCAACCTATTGGTCGGCTTTTGGGCAGAGCATAATTTTGGTGCTGATTCAGATCGGTGGTCTTGGTGTCATCACGGTTGCAGCATCCTTTGCCTTGCTTTCGGGAAGAAAGATATCTTTGATGCAACGAAGCACGATGCAAGAAGCTATTGCCGCACCAAAGGTAGGCGGCATCGTAAGACTGACGTTCTTTGTGTTGAAGGTCACTTTCCTGATTGAGCTGCTCGGTGCCTTAGTGATGATGCCGACGTTTATCCATGACTTTGGTGCAAAAGGCATTTGGATGTCCTTCTTCCATTCTATCTCGGCTTTTTGCAATGCCGGCTTTGATATTATGGGAACGGAAGGTGCAAAGTTTGCTTCGATCACCTCATATCTTGGGAATTCGGTTATTAACGTTACCATTATGCTTCTTATTGTGATCGGCGGTATAGGCTTTCTCACGTGGGAAGACGTCTGCACCAACAAACTTCACTTTAAGAGGTATCGTATGCAGAGCAAGGTCATCCTCGTTACGTCTGCACTGCTTATTCTGCTTCCCGCCGTATTCTTTTTCTTCGTGGATTTTGCAGATATGCCGATGAAGGAACGAGTGCTTGGTTCTCTATTTCAGGCGGTGACACCGAGAACGGCGGGCTTTAACACGGCAGATCTTACTGCTATGACCGGTGCCGGACAAGCAATCATAATCGTGCTGATGCTGATCGGTGGTTCCCCCGGTTCTACCGCAGGCGGTATGAAGACTACGACCTTTGCCGTGTTGCTCGCTACGGCGTTTTCCACCTTCCGTCGCAAGGAAGACACACAGATATTCAAACGCAGAGTAGACCATAGCGTGGTGCGAAATGCGGCGACCATTTTGATGATGTATATCGTCCTCTTTTTCGGTGGTGCCATAGTAATCAGCGTTGCGGAAGGACTTCCGTTTGGCACCTGCCTTTATGAAACGGCCTCGGCAATCGGTACGGTCGGTCTGACCTTGGGAATTACACCGCAGTTGGGAACGCTGTCTCAATGCGTGCTGATGGTGCTGATGTTCTTTGGAAGAGTCGGAGGTCTGACACTTATTTATGCGGCACTGTCCGGAACTGGCAAGAAACTATCCAAGCTGCCGCAGGAAAGAATCACAGTAGGTTAAAGGAGAAAACATTATGAAATCTATATTACTTATTGGACTTGGAAATTTTGGAAAGCATATTGCTTTGCAGCTCAATCAACTTGGGCATCAGGTAATGGCAGTCGATCACAACGAAGACCGTGTCAACGATGCTATGGACATCGTAACCAATGCACAGATCGGTGACAGTACCAACGTGGAGTTCCTGCGTTCTCTCGGTATTGATAACTACGACGTCTGTATCGTTGCCATTGGAGGCGATTTCCAAAGCTCCCTTGAAACCACCTGCTCGCTCAAGGAATTAGGAGCTAAGATGGTGGTATCCCGTGCCGAGCGTGACGGACAGGCAAAGTTTTTGCTCCGTAACGGTGCGGATGAAGTGGTATATCCCGAAAAGCAGGTGGCAAAATGGGCTGCCATTCGATACAGCTCAGACCATATTCTTGATTATATTGAATTGGACGAAACACATTCTATTTTCGAGGTTGCCATTCCGAAATCGTGGGTTGGCAAGACAGTTTTAGAACTCGACATCCGTAAGAAATACAACATCAACATTATCGGCGTCAAACAGGATGGCAAAACCAACGTAACTGTTACACCGGATACTCTTTTATCTGAGAATAAAACTCTTCTTGTTATCGGGGAGGATAAGGCGCTGCAAAAGTGCTTTCATATATAACCGCCGCTATTCAAACGGTTAGGAGGTGAGCATAGTGGAGGTATGGAGAGATATTTTGTTGATCCTGTGTGTTCTGGGAGTATTCGTGTTCGGATACTTTCTGATGGCACGGCTGGATAAGTTCTTGTATGAAAATCGCAAAGCCATCGAAAAGGAGAACGAAAAGAAAGAACCCACCTGTATTATGCTTACCGAAGAAATGTCGGATGAAGAGATTGCAACGGAAGTCAAACGGTTTCGGGATAAGCACGCAAGTGCCCGAATCGTCCTTTACGACAGCGCTGACACAGAATTGTCGGAAAGCATGGATTACTATGCAGACCGAAACCGGTAGAATTTTTCACAAATCTGTGATATAATAGAACAATAAGAAGGCGGAAGGCGGTGATGCGGATGAAAAATATAATGTACAAAGGGAATGCGGAAACGGAGCATACCCTTGTCTGTCTGTCCGCTTCTCCAACTAACGCTAAGATCGTAAAGACTGCTGCTAAGATGGCTTCTGCTTTTGGCGGCAGCTTTACAGCGCTCTACGTACAAACTCCGGATTCGGATAAAATGGATGATGCAAGCAAACGCCGTTTGCAATATCACATCCGTTTAGCCGAGCAAATGGGTGCCAATATAACCACTGTTTATGGTGAGGATGTGTCCTTTCAAATCGCAGAGTTTGCCCGTATTTCAGGAGTCACCAAGATCGTGATCGGCAGAAGTAATGTTAAACGCCGTCATTTCTGGAACAAGCCTACGCTTACCGAAAAGCTGACAGAGATTGTTCCCAACATAGATATCCATATTATTCCCGACAGTACGGCAGACCCCAAATACAAGGAAAAGTCATATAGATTTTGGCAGAACTTCATCCCGTACCCGAAGGATCTTCTCATAACCCTATTGGTGCTTGTTCTCACGACACTGCTGGGTGTTGCGTTATACCGTTTCGGCTTTACCGATTCCAATATTATTCCGGTATATATTCTCGGTGTGCTGCTGACCTCCTTGTTTACGAGAGGATATTTCTGTGGCATCGTCGGCTCACTGCTGAGCGTTATGCTCTTTAACTTCTTCTTTACCGAGCCGCGTCTGACCTTTCACGCATATGATTCCAAGTACACCGTTACCTTTGCCATTATGCTGGCGGCATCCATCATTACCGGAACCCTGGCATCTAAATTGAAATCCCACGCCAAACTGTCAGCTCAGGCTGCATTCAGAACAAAGGTGCTCCTCGACACGAATCAGCTTTTACAGAAGGCGCAGGACAATGATGATATCTTCAATATCACAGCAACACAGCTGATGAAGCTGCTTAACCGTTCTGTTGTGATGTATTCGGTAAAGGGAGATAAACTCTCCAAAGGTGCTCTTTTCCCTGTAGAACCGGATGGTATCGGGGATGACTTGTTTACATCAGACGAGCATACTGCTGCTTGTTGGGTACTTGAAAATCACCACCGTGCCGGTGCTACGACCGAAACATTGAACAAAGCGAAATGCCTTTATATGGCGATCCGCATCAACGAACACATTTACGGCATTGTGGGTATCCATATTAACGGTAAACCTCTTGATTCCTTTGAAACCAGCATTTTGCTCTCTATTTTAGGTGAGTGTGCTTTGGCTCTCGATAATAACCGTAACGCCAAAGAAAAAGAGTTGGCCGCTGTTCTTGCCAAGAACGAGCAGCTTCGTGCTAATTTGCTTCGTGCAATCTCCCACGACCTGCGCACGCCTCTCACTTCCATTTCAGGAAACGCAAGCAATCTGCTTTCCAATTATGACAAGCTGGATGAAGAAACGAGAGTGCAGGTTTTTACCGATATCTTTGACGATTCACAATGGCTGATCAGCCTTGTGGAAAATCTGCTTTCGGCAACCAGAATTGAGGATGGGAGAATGCAGCTTCGAACTTCACCGGAAGTTTTGGCGGATATCGTTGAAGAAGCACTGATGCATGTACGAAGAAAAGCAGAAAAATATCATATTTCTGTAGTTTCAGAGGAGGAATTGCTGGTTGTAAAAGTAGATGCGCGTTTGATTATCCAGGTACTTATTAACTTGCTGGATAATGCTCTGAAGTATACGGAAGAAGGCAGTGAAATTACTGTTTCTATAAGAAAATTGGGAAGTTTGTTTGCAGAGGTTTCTGTATCTGATAATGGTCCCGGAATTCCGGATAAAGATAAAAATGAAATTTTTGAAAAATTTTACCGTGGTGAAAATAAGATTGCAGATAATAGAAGAAGTCTTGGACTTGGACTGTATCTTTGCAAATCTATTGTAGAAGCACATGGTGGGAAAATGATGCTATTTGATAATGTACCACATGGAAGTATTTTTCGATTTATGTTACCTGCAGGAGAGGTGAATTTGCATGAATAAAGCATATATATTGGTGGTAGAGGACGATGTTCCTGTTTCCAATTTAATAACAACAACACTAAAAGCACATAAATATCGGTATATAACAGCCCAAAACGGAGAAACAGCAATTTTACAAGCATCATCACATAATCCGGATATTATATTATTGGATCTCGGCCTGCCGGATATGGATGGTGTACAGGTGATTGAACGTATTCGAACCTGGTCCAATGTACCAATTATTGTAATCAGTGCCCGCTGTGAAGACCGTGACAAAATAGATGCATTGGATGCGGGAGCAGACGATTATCTGACGAAGCCTTTTTCTGTGGATGAATTGCTGGCACGTTTGCGTGTTACGGAGCGGCGTCTTGCGACGATGCAGAGTGAGCAGCAGAATTGCGCGGTATTTGAAAATGGAAATCTGCGGATTGACTATGCAGCAGGATGTGCATACCTTGGAGAGGAAGAGCTACATCTGACACCGATAGAATATAAACTTCTTTGTTTGTTAGCAAGAAATATAGGAAAAGTTCTTACCCACAAGTATATTACGCAGAATGTGTGGGGAAGTAGTTGGGAAAAAGATGTAACGTCTCTT
>CALCTE010000299.1 GCA_937893885.1 uncultured Clostridia bacterium
TGAGGAGGAATACTTCTCCCTCCAGGCTGCCATCGACGCGGCTATGGCTGACGCTGAGGCGGGTCTGGGAAGAAATATTCCCACGCATCTGCAAAGCCCGCTATTCAAGGGATATAAATATCCTCACGCCTACCCCAATCACTACGTGGCACAGACCTACCTTCCCGCAGACTTGAAGGATAAGGAATACTACGTTTTCGGCAATCAGGAAAGCGAAGATCTTGCCGTCGGCGTGCGCGAGGGCGTCGAGGAAGATTCCAACAAAAAGAATAAAAGCGACTTCGTGCTTTGGTTTACGAAATCGAAGTTTGACGACCAAGAACTTAAATGGGACAGCCCCTGGGGCATAGGCTACCCCGGTTGGCATATCGAGTGCTCCGCAATAAGCCTAAAGCACCTCGGAGAGTATCTTGATATCCACTGCGGAGGCATAGATAACGCATTCCCCCATCACACCAACGAGATAGCACAGAGCGAAGCATATCTTTCACACCCGTGGTGCAAATATTGGTTTCACGTATTACACCTTAACACAAACGGCGGAAAGATGAGTAAGTCAAAGGGTGAGTTTCTGACTGTTTCACTCTTGGAGGAAAAAGGCTACGATCCTCTCGTATATCGCTTCTTCTGCTTGCAGTCGCATTACAGAAAGCTTCTTATGTTCTCGTTTGAGGGACTTGACAATGCGAAAGTGAGCTACGATAAGCTTATTTCAAAGATAGCAAGCCTTGACGTAAACGGCGGCGAGCTTGATAGCGAGGCTGTCAAAGTTCTCACCGACAAATTCAACGAAGCACTTGATAATGACCTCAACACATCTCTTGCCCTTACCGTTTTGTACGATGTTTTGAAGTATAATACAAGCGATAAAACGAAGCTTTTTCTTATAGAGGACTTTGATCGCGTGCTTTCACTCGGACTTATCGGCGCTGCCGAAAAGAAGAGAAACGAAAAGACGGCGGCAAAAGCAGAGGAGCAAAAACCTGACGTTTCCGACGAACTCGCAAGCAGGGTAGAGGCGCTTCTTCTTCAAAGAGCAGAAGCGAAGAAGGCAAAGAATTTTGCACGTGCCGACGAGATAAGAGATAATCTCAAAGCGGAGGGGATAATAATAACGGACACACCCGAGGGCGCAAAATGGACACTCTCAAAATAACAGGCCCTATGCAGCTTGCATATCTTGGCGACAGCGTCTATGAAACTGCGGTAAGATACGCTCTCCTTGAAAGAGGGGAGATGTCCTTGAAGGATTATAACAAGATTGCTGTAAAGATAGTTAGTGCACCCGCACAGTATAAGGCACTTAAAGCCATTGAATCTGAATTCACCGAAGAAGAAGCCGAGACTGTAAGACGCGGCAGAAACGCCAAGGGCGGAAATGTCCCCAAAAGCGCAAGTGTAGAGGAGTATCGCATGGCAACGGGTTTTGAATCCCTTATGGGAAAGCTCTATCTTGAGAAGAATTACGACAGGATAAGCTATCTTGTAAAAAAGGCAATAGAAAGCCTCGGAGTATAAACGTATATATTATATATAAAGGAAGAAAATAGCCCGCTTTGCTAAAAAGCGGGCATTTTTTGTAAAAAACATAAAAAACTTGAAAAAATAGAAAAATTTTTAAAAAAACTATTGCATTTGCTATAATTTTATGATACAATAGCCAAGCATGATATGCGAAGAAGCGGTAAGTTGCTGCTAAATGCAGGTAATTATCGTGGAGTATGTCCGATAATCGGGCGGCAGAAATACGTATACTTTGGGAAGTACAGGTCAAGTAAGGTTTGCAACCCCATTGTTTCGCGCTGTTTATAAAACAGCTTTTCGGTAACGGATTATGCCAAAAACCTTTGCGCAAAGTCCGGTTTTTGTAAGGCAGTTGAAGAAACGAGCGGGACGGTGTACGCGAAAATGCCCAAGATTGAAATTCATCATTTTAATTTAGGAGGCAAAACCATGGCAATGTCAGAAAAAATCCGTATAAGACTTAAATCCTACGACCACATGCTCATCGACAATGCGGCGCAGAGAATAGTTGAAGCGGCAAAGAAAGCGGGCTCAAAGGTTTCCGGTCCCATTCCCCTTCCCACAGATAAGGAGATCGTGACCATCCTTCGTGCAGTTCACAAGTACAAGGATTCCAGAGAACAGTTTGAGTACCGTACTCACAAGAGGCTCATTGATATCTACAAGCCTTCCCAAAAATTTGTAGATTCACTCAGCACACTTGAACTTCCCGCCGGTGTTGAAATCGAAATCAAACTTTAATCGGTTTCTTACATTATTAAATATAAGAGATTCGGCAGGCAAGGTCATGTCGGCAAAGGTGCCGACCAATAACCTTTAAGGAGGAGAAAAAATGAAACAGGCAATCATCGGAAGAAAAGTCGGTATGACACAGGTTTTCGACGAGATCGGAAATGTTATACCGGTAACGGTCATCGAAGCAGGCCCCTGTAAAGTGGTTCAGAAGAAGACCGTTGAAAAGGACGGCTACGAGGCACTTCAGCTCGGATTTATGGAAATCCCCGAGCGCAAGGTAAACAAGGCTGTCAAAGGACACTTCGACAAGGCAGGCGTATCCTACAGAAGACATCTTAAGGAATTTAAGCTTGACAATGCAAGTGAAATCGAGGTAGGAGCTGAAATCAAAGCCGATACCTTCGCGGCAGGCGACAAAATTGACGTAACGGGTACTACAAAGGGTAGAGGATTTGCCGGCGGTATTAAGCGCTGGGGACTTCACAGACTTCGTATGACTCACGGTACAGGTCCTGTACACCGTCAGGTTGGTTCTATGGGTGCTTGCTCAACACCTTCAAGAGTAATGAAGAACAAGAGATTACCAGGTCACATGGGTGTTGAACAGGTTACAGTTCAGAACTTAAATGTTGTTAAAGTAGATGCCGAAAAGAACATCATCCTTGTTAAAGGCGCTGTTCCGGGTCCTAAAGGCGGTATCTTAACAATAAAAGACAGTATTAAAGCGTAAGATTGTAGGAAAGGAGGACTAACACATGCCTAAATTAGCTTTATATAATATGGAAGGAAACAACATCGGAGAAATCGAAGTATCCGAAAAAGTTTTCGCACAGGAAGTAAACAAGGTGGCACTCCACCAGGTTGTAGTTAACTATCTTGCAAATCAGCGTCAGGGTACACAGTCCACCCTTACGAGAGCTGAAGTCAGCGGCGGCGGCAAGAAGCCCTGGCGTCAGAAGGGCACCGGCCGCGCAAGACAGGGTTCCACCCGTTCTCCCCAGTGGACCCACGGCGGCATCGCTCTCGGCCCCAA
>CALCTE010000300.1 GCA_937893885.1 uncultured Clostridia bacterium
GGTGCAAAAGAGGTGTAAATAATGGATCGGTTTGATTTATTTAAATTAAAGCTCCCTAAAACTGATATGTGGCAATATTTAAGAGAAAGCAAGTTACCCGTTATTCTTTACGGAATGGGTGACGGCGCCGATAAGATAATCAAGGTGCTTGACTCTTTGGATATCAAAATTACAGATATATTTGCAAGCGACGAATTTGTAAGAGGACACAGTTTCCACGGGTTTAAGGTGAAGAAATATTCGGAAGTATGCGATTGCTACGAAAAGGCTAACGTCTTACTTTGCTTTGCCGCACGAACGCGAGAGCTTTATGAACGTTTTAGCGCTATCTCGGAGCGTTTTAATTTTTTTGCTCCCGACGTACCTGTTGTCGGAAAAGGCTTATTTACGCTGGATTATTTCAAACAAAACGAAAATAAAATCAAAAATGTATACAATATGCTTGCAGACGAAAGATCAATAATTACGTTGGAAAATATTATTCTTTATAAGTTGAGCGGAAAGATCAAATTTTTAAAGCTCGCAGATTTCCCGAAAGAAGAAGCATTTGCCGAATTATTAAAGCTCTCAAACAATGAAAGTTTTCTTGATTTAGGAGCATACAGAGGCGATACCGTCGAGGAATTTGTAGACATTACAGGCAAAAATTACAAATCTATACTTGCCGTTGAGCCTGATTTAAGATCATTTAAAAAGCTTGATGATTATTTGGTAAACGTGCCTAATTCAAAGGCAATTAATTGCGGAGTAAGCAACACAGACGGCGAAGTTCTCTTTTCAAATAAAGCTGGCAGAATGTCCTCTATCGGCAAAGAAAAAGGCATTCTTACTAAAATACATAAGGTCGATACGCTTTGCGATAAATATAATTTTACTGCGTCCTATATTAAAATGGATCTTGAAGGGGAGGAGAGGAATGCTCTTTTGGGAGCTGCCTCAGTACTGCAAAAAAGACCTAAACTTTTAATTTCGGCATACCACAGAACAGAAGATATATTTGATATCCCTTTGTACATAAAAGAGCTTAATCCCGACTATAAAATTTTCTTAAGAAAACACACCTACATACCCGCTTGGGACATAAACGTATACGCAATATAAAAAACAACAGTGAATGCATCGCGTTCACTGTTGTTTTGACTTTAAAGCATATTTGCAACGGAGTTGATATCTCCTGCACCCATCAAAATATAAAGTTCGTTATCTTTTGCGTTATTTTTAATATAGTCAGCCGCCGCTTTGAGATCGGAAACGACCTCGGCACCATCTATTTTTAAAGCAATGGAAGATGAGTCCACGTTATAAAGGTTCTTATCGCGCTTTGCATATACCGGTGCAAGAACGGTCTTATCGCAAAGAGAAAGGGATTTTACAAAATCCTCAAAGAAAGCGTAAGTTCTTGTAAAAGTATGCGGTTGGAATATACAAGTTACTTTATCGTAACCTATCTCCATTGCCGCTTTCAATGTCGTCTCTATCTCTGTTGGGTGATGAGCATAATCGGAGACGATATCTGCGCCGTTATATTTACCGACAAGCTCGAAGCGACGTTTTGCGCCGCAAAATTTATTTAATGCATCGACGGTGAAATCAAGCGGAAGCTTACAGATGTATGCTGTCGCAATTGCCGCAAGAGCATTAGATACGTTATGTCTTCCAAAAACGGACATTGAAAGACTTAAATAATATTCACCCTTGTAATATACGTCAAAATTAGGACGCCCGTGGTCAAACTTTAAGTTTTTGCAAGTAAAATCCGCATCCGTTTCAACGCCGTAGGTGATAATCGTTCCTTTATAGTCTTTGATACTGTCCAAAGTGTTTTTGCAATCCGCATTTACTATTGCTACACCGTCATTACCGCAAAGATCAACGAATTTTGCAAAAGCTCGTTTTATATCATCAATATCCTTGAAATAATCAAGATGGTCTTCTTCGACGTTGAGCACAAGCGCTATCTTGGGAAAGAAACTTAAGAAAGATGCGGTATATTCGCACGCCTCGAAAATGAAATACTTATAAGCACCAAGGCGATATGCCGCACCGTTATTTGTTGCAAGTTCAGCACCCGATAAGACCGTCGGATCGGCATCACATGCAGTAAAAATATCACTTAACATCGACGTAGTAGTACTTTTTCCGTGCGTTCCTGAAACACCGATAGGTATTACATAATTCTTCATCATAAGACCAAGTGCTTCTGCGCGAACAAGAGTACGTATACCAAGTTCACGCGCTCTTATAAGCTCGGGGTTATCATCTTTAACATCTGCAGTATAAATAACCAAATCCAAATCTTCGTTAATATTGGCAGGGGAGTGTCCTATGTTTACTTTGATACCCGCTCTTTCAAGTTCCTCGGTTTTTTTGCTTGCACAAATATCAGAACCGGAAACGCTATATCCCATATGCTTTAAGACAAAAGCAATCGAGGACATACTGATTCCGCCGATTCCGATAAAATGAACATGTTGTGGTTTTTTGAAATCTATTTCATACATAAAAACACTTCCTGTTTCGAAATTTTGTATCTACTTTATTATTATATACAGATATTGGAAAAAAACCAAGAGGTTTGTAAGATTAAAGGAACAAAAAGTTGTTTTTATGTTATAATGAACAAAACGAACGCAAAGGACGATGAAAAATGAACGAGATTAGAGAATATTTCCCTGATGGGACACTAATTGATACGTGGTTTTATGAAGCGAAAACGCCGAGCCTGGAGCAGCTTGGAAAACAA
>CALCTE010000301.1 GCA_937893885.1 uncultured Clostridia bacterium
ACTCAAGCTCCAATTTATGAAGCCTTGGAAAGATTCCGTGAGATGCGAGTTGTCCCGTTTGATGTTCCTGGGCATAAACACGGCAAAGGCAACCCCGAGCTTACCGCTTTTCTCGGTGAACAATGTGTTAGCATTGATGTCAACAGCATGAAGCCGCTGGACAACCTTTGCCATCCCGTATCCGTTATACACGAGGCAGAGTTGCTTGCGGCAGATGCTTTTGGAGCAGAACATGCCTTTTTAATGGTAGGAGGCACGACAAGCTCTGTTCAAAGCATGGTGCTTTCTTGTTGCAAGCGTGGAGATAAAATCATCCTGCCGAGAAACGTTCACAGAAGTGTTATCAATGCTTTAGTGCTATGCGGTGCAATTCCCGTATATGTGAATCCCGAAGTAGACAGACGTTTGGGAATTTCTCTTGGAATGAGTCGCAATCAGGTAAAAAAGGCAATTGAGGCAAATCCCGATGCCGTTGCTGTTCTCGTAAATAATCCTACATACTATGGAATTTGCAGCGACCTGCGGGCTATTGTAAAAATGGCTCATGAGGCAGATATGATGTGCCTTGTCGATGAAGCACACGGAACACATTTTTACTTTGGAGAAAATATGCCTGTTTCCGCAATGGCGGCTGGCGCAGATATGGCAGCAGTATCCATGCACAAAAGCGGAGGAAGTTTAACACAATCGAGTCTATTGCTGATCGGAAAGAATGTAAATGCAGGACATGTTAGGCAGATTATAAACCTTACGCAAACTACATCAGGAAGCTATCTTTTGATGTCGAGCCTTGATATAAGCCGAAGAAACCTTGCTTTGCGTGGAAAAAGTGTTTTTCGCAAGGTCGTTGAAATGGCAGAATATGCAAGAGAGGAAATCAACGAGATCGGCGGTTATTATGCCTATGGCAAAGAGTTGATCAACGGAGATTCCATTTTTGATTTCGATCCTACAAAATTAAGCATACATACACGTGATATTGGTCTTGCCGGAATTGAAGTATACGATATTCTTCGTGATGAATATGATATTCAAATTGAATTCGGAGATATCGGAAATATTTTAGCATACCTATCCATCGGTGACAGAATGCAAGAGCTGGAGCGCCTTGTGAGTGCACTTGCGGAAATCAGACGAAGATACATAAAAGAATCGAATGGACTTCTGAGTCAGGAATACATAGACCCCGAAGTGGTTTGCAGTCCACAAGAAGCATTTTATGCTAAAAAGAAAAGTATTCCGATTGATAAAAGTGCAGGGTTGGTATGTAGTGAATTCGTCATGTGTTATCCGCCGGGTATCCCGATTCTTGCTCCCGGAGAACGCATCACAAAAGAAATTCTGGACTACATCACCTATGCAAAAGCTAAGGGGTGTTCTATGACCGGTCCCGAAGATCCCCAAATAGAATATATCAATATTTTGGATGAAGGAGGTCTGAAATGATGGATTTATGGTTTAGTGAAAGCCATACGGCTGATGTTAAACACAGCTTAAGAGTAAATCGTCATCTATACTCCTGTAAAAGTGAATATCAGCAGATAGATATTTTTGATACTCCCGAGTTTGGTCGAGTATTATCTCTCGACGGTAACGTTATGCTCACGGAGCGTGATGAATTTATTTACGATGAAATGATAACTCACATTCCAATGTCAGTTCATAAAAACGCACAGGATATACTTGTAATCGGAGCAGGTGACGGCGGTGTTGTGAAAGAGCTTACGAGATACGAAAATGTTCGGCGCATTGATCTTGTTGAAATGGATGGACAAGTTATAGAAGCCTGCCGCACGTATCTCCCGGAAAACGCTTGTAAACTTGACGATAGCAGAGTACATATTTATTTTGACAATGCACTCCGTTTTATCCGTCGATGCAAAGATGAATATGATTTAATTATCGTTGACTCAAACGATCCGTTTGGCCCATCAGAGGGATATTTCACAAGAGAATTTTATGGAATTTGTTATAATGCTCTTCGTGATGATGGAATCATGGTAAATCAGCAAGGAAGTCCTTTTTATAAGCATGACGCTGATGCTATGCAAAGAAGTCACAAACGAATCGTAAATACGTTTCCAATCAGCCGCGTATATCAAGCGCACATTCCAACATACGCTGCAGGATATTGGCTGTTTGGCTTTGCAAGCAAGAAATACCACCCGATTGACGATTTCGATGAAGAACGGTGGAAAAAGCTGCATTTAAGCACAAGATATTATACAACCAAGTTACATGTCGGTTCTTTCTATTTGCCGGCATATCTTGAAAAAATGTTGGAGGAGGTGGAACTTTGAATAAAAATATAGAAACCTTTATCGGTTGCAACAGCGAATACAACGATGCCAAAATCGTGATGTTCGGTGCGCCGTTTGATTCAACAACCAGCTTTCGCCCCGGTGCGCGATTCGGTTCGTCCGCAATACGCCACGAAAGCTTTGGTATCGAAACATATAGTCCGTATCAGGATAAGGATCTTGAAGATACGAATATATTTGATTGCGGTGATTTGGAGCTTTGCTTCGGTTCTGCGGAAAAGGCACTTGAAGATATTGAACTAAAAACCAAAGAGATCATAAACGATAAAAAAATACCGTTTTTGATTGGTGGTGAGCATCTTGTAACGCTTGGGGCAGTAAAAGCTGTTTTTGACCAATATCCTGACGTTCATATCATTCATTTTGATGCTCACGCGGATTTGCGTGACAATTATCTTGGCGCTAAATTGAGTCATGCCTGTGTCATGCGTCGTTGCTGTGAGTTGATAGGCGACAATAAAATCCATCAATTTTGTATCCGCAGCGGAGAAAGATCGGAGTTCAATTTTGCAAAAGAACATACGGATATGCAAAAATTCAACTTCGACGGATTGGCTGAATTGACAGATAGATTACAAAAAGACGGAACTCCCGTATATATTTCTATCGACCTCGACTGTCTTGATCCGTCCGTATTTTGCGGAACGGGAACTCCCGAAGCGGGCGGTGTAAGTTTTACGGAATTGTTAAATGCGTTTTTTTTCGTTGCAAAGACCAATATCGTTGGATTTGACGTAAATGAGCTTGCTCCGATGCTTGACATCAGTGGGGCGTCAACGGCTACGGCTTGCAAAATAGTCAGAGAAATGCTTCTCGCATTTTATAAGTAAAAGGAGGGATATTTGTGGCGTTAATCGTACAAAAATACGGTGGAAGCTCCGTAGAAAACAAAGAAAAATTAGAAATAGTATGTAATAAGTACAATATTGATATGAATAAAAAAATGAAAGATTTAACTAGAAAAGAATTAGATATTATATTATATGGTACTAAAGAAAGTATAGAATTTGACTTTAAAACAAGAAGTGGAAACAAAATGCATAGTATTGAGCCATATGAAGGAATATCAAATAACTTAGAAAGAAGATATATCGAAACAAAAAGCGGATGGATAAGAGAATGGATAGAACAATACATGACAGA
>CALCTE010000302.1 GCA_937893885.1 uncultured Clostridia bacterium
CTGCGGTACATCAAGACCTATCGCCTTGATTTTTCCCACCTCGGCAAAAACACGCTTCGGCACATCGTCGATAACGATTTTGCCCTTTTCCATAACGATAACTCTGTCGGCAAGCGCCGCCTCATCCATATAGTGAGTTATTAAAATAACGGTCATTCCCTTGGTTTTATTAAGCTCTTTTACCGTTTTCAAAACTTCTTTTCTGCCCTTTGGGTCGAGCATTGCGGTCGGCTCATCAAGGATTATGCACTCTGGCTCCATTGCAAGAACTCCCGCTATGGCAACTCTGCGCTTTTGACCGCCGGAAAGATCAAAGGGAGATCTTTCCATTACGGCTTCGTCAAGCCCCGTAAACTGTGCGGCTTCCTTTACGAGCGCGTCTATTTCTTCCGCACTTTTTCCCATATTCTTCGGGCCATAGGCAATATCGGCTCTCACGCTTTCCTCAAAAAGCTGATATTCGGGATATTGGAACACAAGTCCTACTTCAAAGCGGAGCTTGCCTATCTCCTTCTTGTTTTCCCAGATATCCTTGCCGTTATGAAGTATCTGTCCCTCTTGGCACTTCGTAAGTCCGTTTAAAAGCATCGCAAGCGTGCTCTTTCCCGAACCCGTATGACCCATTATTCCCGTTATGCGTCCCTTCTTAAAGCCAACGCTTACGTGTGAAAGAGCGTACTTCTCGTGGGGTGTGCCCTTGTCATAGCAATAGGTCACATCCCGAAGCTCTATGGCGTTTATCATCTTTTCAGCGTCCACTTTATTCTCCAATCAATACGTTGTATATGCTACTTGCCGTTTCTTCTAAAGAAAGGCTTATCGGCAAATCGATATTCTTCTCGCGAAGTCTGTATATAAGCTCTATATTTTGCGGCGGGCAAAGTCCCGCTTTACGAAGCAAAACCTCGTCGGAAAATACCTCTTTGGGCGTTCCGTCGCAAACTATTTTACCGTCAAGCATTACCACAGCCCTGTCGGCAAGGCACGCTTCTTCCATATAATGCGTTATCATAACTACGGAAATGCCTTTTTCTTTAAGCTTTTCTACAACTGAAAGTACCTCGGCTCTGCCGTAAGGGTCGAGCATCGCCGTCGATTCGTCAAGTATTATGCATTCACTTTGCATCGCAAGCACACCCGCGATGGCTATTCTCTGCTTCTGTCCGCCCGAAAGCCTGTGTGGCTCAGCGAGAGCGTATTCCGACATGCCGACCACAGCAAGCGCTTCGTCTACCCTGCGCCTTATCTCATCGGACGGCACTCCCAAATTTTCGGGGCCGAACGCTACGTCTTCTTCGCAAATAGTCGCAACGAGCTGATTGTCGGGATTTTGGAATACCATACCGACCGCCTTTTTTACGTCGAAGGCATGCTTTTCGTCACTTGTTAAAAAGCCGTTTACGGTAACACTTCCCTTATCGGGAATATATATGCCGTTACAAAGCTTGGCAAGCGTGCTCTTCCCCGAGCCGTTTTTACCGAGTATCGCCGTCACGGTGCCTCTTTCTATCTCAAGGCTGACGCCGTCTACAGCCGCATTTTCCGCCTCGGTCTTATCGTCGCCCGAGTCGTAAGCAAAATATGCATCTTTTATACTGATTATACTTGACATATCTTTCTCTCAATAAAATTTATTTCCATTCAAGTCTTGCCACAGCTCCGCAAGGAAGGGCAACTCTTTTCTCGGTTATGGGAAGTCCGACTTCGTCTGCAAAAAGACTGAAATCTTCAAAGCCGTTTTTTCTTGCGTTAACGGCAAGAAGCGCCGCTACGGCGGATGCGGAAAGTCCCGTTGTGTAGCTGTTATATATGACCGCAAGGGGCTTTTTAGATAAAAGCTTCATACAAAGCCCGACAAGCTCGTCCACGCATTCCTCAAGCTTCCATAATTCTCCCGTAGGGCCTCTGCCGTATGAGGGCGGGTCGAGAATTATGACATCGTAGGTGTTTTGCCTTCTTATCTCTCTTTCAATAAATTTTTTGCAATCGTCAACGATGTACCTTATGGGTGCGTTTTCAAGTCCCGATAACTTTGCGTTTTCCTTTGCCTGCGCGACCATTCCTTTTGATGCATCGACATGGCAAACAGATGCGCCTGCCGCCGCCGCAGCAACGCTTGCGCCACCCGTATATGCAAAGAGGTTTAAGACTCTTACGCCCTCTCCTCTTTCGGCGATTATCTTTCGAAGATAATCCCAATTCGCCGCTTGCTCGGGAAAAAGCCCCGTATGCTTAAAGCTCATTGCTTTTAACTTGAAAGTAAGGTCGCCGTAAGATATCTTCCAGCTTTCGGGAAGCGTGTTCTTTGACCAATTTCCGCCGCCCGTTTTGCTTCGGCAGTACTCTGCATCCGCTTTTTTCCAAAGAGGATTTTTCTTTTCTGTTTTCCATATAACC
>CALCTE010000303.1 GCA_937893885.1 uncultured Clostridia bacterium
CACTTCGGGTATAGCCGAAACTGCGGAAGCGTACATTGATATCTCGGGCGTTCTTATGTATGCGTTTACGTCTTCTCCATTTAATATAACACTTTGGTTTCCCGAAACAAAGCGAAGTTCAAGCTTAATCTTTGGTAAAAGCTCTACTACATCTTTTACGTTTTCAAGCGATATACCCCTGTTTTTTGCGTAAAGTCCTATGCTTCTGTATAAAGCGCCCGTGTCGACGTATATAAAGCCGTGCTTTTTTGCAAACGCCTTTGCAAGCGTGCTTTTTCCTGCGCCCGACGGGCCGTCGATGGCGATGTTTACGTTATTCATTTTCTTCTCCCTTCGTGCAATCAAGTGCCGCAAGATATGCCGTAGAAAAAGCTATCTGCAAATTAAAGCCTCCCGTATAGGCGTCAACGTCCAAAACCTCTCCCGCAAAGTATAGCCCTTTGCAAAGCTTGGAGCTCATGGTCTTGGGGTCAACTTCTGACGTATTTACACCGCCTGAAGTAATTATCGCTTCGCTTATGTCGCGCCTGCCCTTTACGGTGAGCCTGAAATCTTTTAGATTCGCGACCATCTTTTTGCGGCTTTCCTTGTCTATGGAATTTATCTTCGTACGCTCGTTTATCCCGCAAAGCGCGATAAATGGGCGTATCATTTTAATGGGTAACAGATCCGAAAGACCGTTTACGAGGTCTTTGTTTTTATATTTTTCGAAATCGGAAAGTATTCTCTTGTCGAGTGCCTTTTCATCAAGCGAGGGCTTTAAGTCAATAGATACGTCGTACTGTCCTTTGCTTATCTTTCGAAGATGCGAGGAGGCACTCAAAACGAGAGGACCGCTTATGCCGAAATGAGTAAAAAGCATTTCGCCGAAATCATCGTATACCGTCTTTCCGCTTGTATTTTCAATTATTGAAAGCTTTACGTTTTTTAAAGACAATCCTTGAAGCTCTTTTGCGAGGCTTCCTACAGTTTCAAGCGGAACGAGCGAGCCGTAAAGCTCTGTTACGCTGTGCGAACAAGACTTTGCAAGCTCATAACCGTCACCAGTCGAACCCGTTTTCGGATAAGACTTACCGCCCGTGCAAACGATGACTTTATCGAAAGCGCACGGCTTGTTATCAAGGTACACACCCTTTATGCCGTCCGCATCTCTCCAAAGCTTCGTTATTCGTGCGTTTACTATCTTTACGCCGAGCGCTAAAAGTCTGTTTTTCAGCGCAAATACTATGTCTCTTGCCTTATCCGATGCGGGAAAAACGCGGTTTCCCCTTTCGGTCTTCAGCTCCACGCCAAGAGACTCAAAATACTTCATCGTATCCTGCGGAGTGAAGGTGTACAAAGCGGAATATAAAAACTTTTGACCGACGGGTACGTTTGAAAGAAAATCCCTGACGTCGCAGTTATTCGTTAAGTTACATCTTCCCTTGCCCGTTATGCCAAGCTTAAGACCGAGGTCCTTATTTCTCTCAAATAAAGTGACGTCCGCTCCGCGCTCCGCCAAAGTACAAGCGGCAAACATTCCCGCAGCTCCTGCGCCGATTACCGCAATATTACTGTGGGCTTTTTTGGTAGACGTCATATTCATCCCAAATAGCCTCCAATCCGATAAGACGCTCGGTAAGTTCATTTTTCTTGCGTCTTTCCAGAGCTACTATCAATGCGTTAATAATGCTTAAAGGTGAAACGAGGGAGTCGACAAAGGACGATATATCGGTCTTTGCAATAAGAAGCTCGTCGGAATATTCTGCAATAGGCGCGCTCACGTTATCCGTTATAGAAACGACGTCTGCGCCCTTGCTCTTTGCAAATTTAACGGCGTCAACTATTCTTTTCGAGTATCTCGGGAAGCTTATGGCTATTAAAAGGTCGTCTTTGTCCATAGAAAAAAGTTGCTCGAATACCTCGCTTCCGCTCGTGGTGTGAAGCTGTCTTACGTTGTCAAAGAGCATACCGAAGTAATACGCGAGAAATCCCGCAAGTCCCGAACAGCTTCGCACGCCAATTATATATATTCGCTTTGCATGAAGTATCTTATCGACCGCTCTGTTAAATCCCTCTACGTCGATGCTGTCGATAGTCGCCTTGATGTTTTCAATATCGCTTTGCAAAACGTCTTTGGGAAGCTCCTTGACCTTATCCGAGTAGATATTCATTCTCTGCACGGGCGTAAGCTTGGTCTTAATATGCTGTTTAAGTTCCTTCTGAAACTGCGGATATCCCTCAAAGCCGAGTTCTGCCGCAAAGCGTACGACAGTAGGCTCGGATACCCCCGCCTCCTTGCCAAGCTTTGCCGCTGTCATATAAGCGGCTGAATCGGGATTTGCTAAAATAAAGTCGCAAAGAGTCTTGTGTCCCTTGGACATATTATTTCTTTTTTCGTTTAGAAGCTTTAAAAAATCCCTCATCTTATTTCACCGTCCGCTTACGGACACGCCGTAAGCTATTCCTCTGTATTTTCTTCGCTATCCTCTTGAATATCGAAATTTATCTTTTCGAAGCCGTTGTGATTAAGCTTCATTTCTCTTTCTGCTCTTTCGGCTTCTTCAGCTATTCTCTTTGCCTCTTCTTCGCGGCGCTTTATCTCGTCTGCAATACGCTTTTGCTCGTTTTCAATGTCGCTTTCCTTACGCTTCTTTTCAAGCATTTGGTCGAGCTCTTCTTCGGTCACGTCGCCGCCCATTATAGCCTCAAACTGCTCGGCGTTTACCGTCTCGTTCTTCATAAGGTATTCGGCTATAAACTTGAGTTTTTCCATATTCTCTTTAAGCGTTTTTTCCGCAAGAGAATATCCTCTTTCGATGATATCGGAAATAGCATCGTCTATCTTGGAAGCAACCTTCTCGGAATAGTTCTTCGTGCTTGCAAAATCTCTTCCGATAAATACGTTGTCGCCCTCGGAGTCAAACATAATGGGTCCAAGCGAGCTCATACCGTACTTCGTTACCATCTTTCTTGCGATTTCCGTCGCTCTCTGAATATCGTTTGATGCACCCGTGGAAATATCTTTTAATATAAGTCTTTCTGCAACTCTGCCGCCCAAAAGTACGGCTATCTCGTTTTGCATCTCGTTCATCGAACGGTAAGAGCGATCCTCGGTGGGCATGTGCATGGTGTATCCACCTGCTCTGCCGCTCGGTATAATTGAAATTTGATATACGGGGGTATCGGGCGAAACTATCTTAGTAACGATAGCGTGGCCTGCCTCGTGGAAGGCTGTAAGTCTTCTTTCCTTTTCGATAACGGTCTTCGATTTCTTGGGAGTTCCGACGATTATCTTCATCATCGCTTCCTCAATATCGCCCATACCGATAAGGCGTTTGCCCTTACTTGCCGCTCGGAGTGCCGCTTCATTTAAAAGATTGGAAAGGTCTGCGCCTGTAAAGCCTATCGTCGTCTTTGCAATCTTTTCAAAATCAACGGAGCTTTCAAAGGGTTTGCCCTTTGCGTGTACGTTTAATATATCAAGTCTGCCTCTCATATCGGGGTAGTTTACGGTTATCTGTCTGTCAAAGCGTCCGGGACGAAGAAGTGCGGGGTCGAGTATATCGGGGCGGTTTGTCGCGGCTATCACTATTACGCCTTGGTTCGTTCCAAATCCGTCCATCTCAACTAAAAGCTGGTTTAAGGTCTGTTCTCTTTCGTCATTACCGCCGCCGAGTCCCGCGCCTCTGTGTCTGCCCACTGCGTCTATCTCATCAATAAATATAATGCTTGCGGGGCTCTTTTTTGCGGTATCAAAAAGGTCTCTTACTCTCGATGCGCCGACACCGACGTACATTTCAACGAAATCCGAACCCGATATCGAGAAAAAGGGTACGCCTGCTTCGCCTGCAACAGCCTTTGCAAGTAAGGTCTTACCCGTGCCGGGAGGGCCGACAAGAAGTATACCTCTGGGTATCCTTGCACCAAGGTCGATAAACTTCTGGGGATTTTTCAAAAATTCAACTACCTCTTGAAGTTCCTCCTTCTCCTCGTCTGCACCTGCTACGTCGCTGAAGGTAACCTTCTTTTTGTCGGAATTCACCTGCTTTGTGTGAATCTTACCGAAGCTGTTGATCTTGCCGCTCATTCCCGTCGCTTGACGCATCATAAAGAAATAGAAAAGCACAACTATCAACACAGGTAGAACGTAAGGAAGCAGCGACACTATCCACGACGTAGGAGCAGGCATCGGAAAATCATAGTCTTCCAAGTTGCTCTCGCCCACTTCATTAAGAGAATCTTCTATAGCCGTATAGAACATATAAAGATCTCTTATGCGATACTCGATCTTTGTATCGTCGGTCTTTGTGAGCGTCATTATATTGTTGCTCTCTACCTTAAAGGTCTTGACCTCATCGTTTTCAAAAAGTGCAATGATATCACTGTACTTGATATCTTCATTATTGATATTTTTCAAAAAGCTTGAAGATACAAGCACGATAGCGATAATCAATATCGCATAAAATATAAGCGGTTTCCAAGTTTTCTTCACCGTTGGGTCCTCATCTTTCGAAAATAATGTTTATTTGCTGTATACTTCGGGCTTCAAGATAGCAATAAACGGAAGATTGCGATAGTTTTCGGCATAATCAAGTCCGTAACCTACCACAAAATTGTCCTCTATCTTCGCTCCCTCGTAATCTATATGAATATTGTTTTCTTTCATATTTCTTTCATACTTATTTAAAAGCGCACAAAGCTTTACGCTCTTTGCATTTTTCGCCTTCATATACTCCATAAGCTTCATAAGTGTCGTGCCCGTATCGAGAATGTCCTCTATCACTATTACGTCAAAATCGGAAAGATCGTCGGCGGAAGTGTCGCAGGTGATATTAACTACACCGCTCGTGGTCGTAGCCCTTCCGTAAGAGGACGCACGTATATAGTCTATCTGCACGGGCATCGTAAGGCGCTTTAAAAGATCGCTTGCAAAAGGGCACGAGCCCTTTAATACGCAGAGTATCATAAGCTTTTTGCCCTCGTAATCGCGGTTAATTTCGGCGGCGATTCGGTCGCATATATCGGAAATGTCTTTTTCCGTATAGAGTATTCTTTCGTAATCGCTTAAGTTGTGTGTAAATTCCATCTTATCCTTCCTCTTTATCCTCAATTTTTATCGTCAGTACGTTTCTTGTTTCGTCCGTTATTTTTACTCTGTCCGCAACCGAACAGCGCGGCACCCAAATTATACCTTTTTCGTCGCAAACTATCGGATAGCAGTCCCTTTTTGAAAGCGGTATTTTTTTATTTATGAAAAATTCCTTTACGCTTTTCGTCATACCCTCGCCGACAACGGCATCACCCGTTTTCCTCGTTCTGACGTATACGTCGCCTACGATTTTATCACAATCAAAAAATGCCTGTTTGAACAATGTGTAAACAATATCGGGTGCTTTAGGTGTATTCTTTGAAAAATATTCAAGGTGCAAATTAAGTCTTCCAAAGCCGTTATCGCCTTCCAAAAGCTCTTTGCTTTCGCAGTTATCCGTTACTTTGGATTTTTCGAAACGGTAGATACCGAATTCGCAAAGCAGTTTAACGTCCTGTGGCAATACTATATGTTTGCCCGAATCGCCCTTTTCTATAAAAGCAAGTGCGCTGTCAATGTGTATTTTTTCAAGTACACCGTTATTATTTGACAAAACTTCCTTATATAACAGCGTTAAAACTCTTTTTTTCAAAGAAACGTGAAGTTTTAGGAAGCTTTCTTTGTCAAATCTTCCGTTTTTTGCATTTTCATTTATATATGAAAGTGCCTCGCCTTTTATGAAGTCCGAATCCTCAATAAAAGCGCGCGACGAGTTTCGTACGTTATTTTCATAGCTCGGATTAAGTTTTGAAAGCTCAGGAAGTATATTGTTTCTTATTCTGTTTCGCGAATACGAGGAGTCTTTATTCGTACTGTCAAAGCGGTAGGCTATGCCTTTGCTATCGCAATAGCTTCTTATCTCGTCCTTGCCTATATCAATAAGAGGTCTTATAATATTGTCTCTTACGGGCAATATTCCGCGTAGCCCTTCCGTGCCGCTTCCTCTTGTGAGATTAAAAATAACCGTTTCACAGTTGTCCGTAAGATTATGGGCAACGGCAAGCTTATCAAATGCGTTTTCAAGGCACAGCTTTTCGAAGTACCCATAACGCACCTGACGCGCCGTTTCTTCAATACCTTTTGAAAGGCGCCTTGCAAGCGCGGGCACGTCTTCTCTTAACGTAAAAAGCTCTATTTTGTGCTCTATACAAAATTCTCTGACGTGGGCTTCATCGCCGTCGGCTTCTTCCCCTCTTATAAGGTGGTTGACGTGGCTTGCGGCGATTTTTTTAATGCCGAGTTCATCTTTGAATTTAAGTAAAAGGTGAAGAAGGCACATCGAATCTGCGCCGCCTGAAACGGCGCAAAGTATCCTATCGCCCTTTTTTATCATTTTATTTTCAGCTATTGTTTTCAAAAAGCTGTTTTCAAGCTCCGTTTTGTGCATCATTAGCCCTGAATCCGTCCTCAAGAGTTATAAACTTCGTATATTGCGGTATCCAACCCATTTTTATCGAACGCGTTTCACCGTGTCTGTTTTTTGCAACGATGACCTCGACCGTGCTTTGTAAAGCCTCGGCTTCTTCACTTGGGTTATTTTCTCTGTAAAGGAACAAGACAATATCGGCGTCCTGCTCGATAGCACCCGAGTCACGAAGGTCGGAAAGCTGGGGACGCTTTTCCTCCTTCTTTCTCTTTTCAAGATCACGGGAGAGCTGTGAACAAAGCAATATCGGAATCTTAAATTCCATTGCCATAAGCTTAAGTCCGCGTGATATCTCGCCTATCTCGTTTGCCTTATTATCACTTCGTCTTTCGGAGTTCATAAGTCCGAGGTAGTCGATGATAACAAGTCCGAGATTTTTTATGCGGCGAAGCTTTGCCTTCATCGCTGTTACCGTCGTGTTTGAGGTATCGTCTACGTATATCGGCATTTT
Source organism: uncultured Clostridia bacterium (assembly GCA_937893885.1). Classification (GTDB taxonomy): domain Bacteria; phylum Bacillota; class Clostridia; order Oscillospirales; family CAG-272; genus CALCTE01. The sequence continues at coordinate 6,949 of CALCTE010000303.1, forward strand.
GGAAAGCTCTGCCGAAGCCATTGCAAGCTTATCGTATTCCTCATCGCTTATATTTGCGCTTCGAAGATGGTAGTTATCCACCATAGCATAGCAAGTCCAAATACGGTTTACGACCTCTTCCTTGGACATTTCCAAGGTAAATATCGCAACGGAGCGTCCCGTCGATTTAGCAACATTCGGCGCGATATTGAGAGCAAAGCTCGTTTTACCGATACCGGGACGCGCTCCGAGAAGCACGAGATTGCCCGGTGCAAGCTCTATAAGCGTCTTATCAAGGTCAGAATAACCCGTTTTGATGGCGGAGCTTTCGTTTCCTTTGTTCTTCGCTTTTTCTTCCAAAGCATCGTAAGAACTTCTCAAAATATCGCTTATATGCGTAAAACCGCTATAGTCTTTGCCTTGAGCAATACCGTATATCTTCTGCTCTGCTCTGTCAAGGAGTTTATCTACGTCGTCACTTTGTGCAAAAGCATCTTCGGTCGTCTCCTCCGATGCGGCAATAAGCTTACGAAGTGTTGATTTTTCCTTGACGATACGCACGTAGTTTGAAATATTTGAAACCGAAGGTACGGTATCCGCAAGATTTTTTATAAAATTCTTGCCCGTCGTTTCATCAAAAATGCCCTTTGTGACAAGCTCGTTTAAAACGGTTACCGCGTCTATCCTTTGGTTTTCCTTAAAAAGATAGTTTATGGCATTATATATATCGGTATGTATGGAAAGGTAAAAATCATCGCCGTCTATCTTATCGGCTATTTCGTTCATCTTTTGGGAGTCAATGATTATCGCACCCAAAAGCGCCTGTTCCGCTTCGACAGAGCAAGGCATTTGACGCGTTAAATTGAAATCAGATGCCATTTCTACACCTCTTTTTTTATTTGTCGCTTACGATAACGTTAATTTCTCCGTTTACGTCCGTATAAAGCTTTACGCCAACGGTAAAGCTTCCGTAGGTCTTTATCGTATCGGCAAGATTGAGCTTTCTCTTGTCTACAGTAAGCTTATGCTGCTTTTCAAGCTCCTCTGCAATATCCTTTGCCGTTACGCTTCCGTAAAGGCGTCCGTCAGCGCCAGAGCCGACAACGAATTTCACGCTGACCTCTTTAAGCTTCTTTGCAAGCTCTTCGTCAGTGACTGCAAGGATTTCAATAGACAACAAGGCGGCATTGACAGCTCCGTCAATAGCAACAGTGGCTACAGGTATGCCTGAGGGCATCTGGACTGTTGAAAGAAGGGCATCAATACCGTCGAGATATTTTGATTTCATAGGTATGCCGATAACGGGCAGGGTGGTGTTTGCTGCAATGGCACCTGCAAGGTGTGCTGCCATGCCTGCAGCGGCAATGATACAGCCGAAGCCGTTTTCTCTTGCGTTTTCGCTGAACTCCTTAGCTTCTACGGGAGTACGGTGAGCTGAGTAGATGTGAAGCTCGTAGGGTACGCCGAACTGCTTTAAGGTATCAGCGGCTTTGGAAACAACAGGCAAATCGCTGTCGCTTCCCATAATGATTGCAACTTTTTTCATTATAAGACCTCCTCTGAAAAGAGTATTTTTAACAAAGTAATTACCTATAATGACGAACCTGAACGCAATTCATAATTCATAATTCCTCATTCATAATTAAAAAAAGGGCACACTTACACAAGGAAAATTCCCAGTAAGCAGCCCAGACGGTCGACAAATATAATTTCCCCCAATTCACGTGGTGCTCCACTTATCCGTCAGTCTCAAGGGAACGTAAACCATAAATAATACGGTGAATTTTTACACGGAAATTATACCACAGAAATCGAGCTATTGTCAATGAAAAAAGGTGGTTAAAATGCTTTTTGGTAATAAGGACAAAAAACGGTTTAAGTATTGGTGTTTAGTTGTGATTTTTGTCGTTTTGGGTACTCTGCCGAAGAGGACAGCAGAGTCTAAAAATAAAAAAACGCACCTTGAGATGATGCGTTTTTCATATAAAATGCTGTTCTGTGGATAAAAGCTGTTTTTGAGGACGTGTTTCCCAAAAAAATCATAATTATCAGAAGTATCTCGTAAGTCCTACTACCTTACCTAAGATGATAAGCTCGTCAACGATAATCGGGTCAAAGCTGTCATTTTCGGGCTGGAGACGGAAGTGACCGTTTTCTTTATAGAAGGTCTTTACGGTTGCTTCATCTTCGATAAGTGCAACAACTATGTCTCCGTTACGTGCAACAGGTGTTTTTTCAACATAGAGAATATCTCCGTCGAAAATACCGGCATTCAGCATACTTTCACCGCGTACTCTTAAAGCAAACATCTCTTTATCAGATGAAATGTGAGCACCGTTGAAGGGTATGTAGCATTCAATCTGCTCTGTTGCGAGGATGGGCAGACCTGCAGTAACAACACCGAGAAGGGGCACGTGTCTTACGTTTTCACTCTGACCGACAATTCGGATTGAACGCTTATGCATAGGGTCACGCATAATATAACCCTTTTCTTCGAGGGCGAGAAGATTAGCCTGCACCGAAGAGGTTGACCGAAGACCTACAGCCTGACAGATTTCTCTTACTGTCGGAGGCACACCGCTGCCAGAACGCTCTTTCAGAAAATCAAGGATGGATTGTTGGTTATCAGTTAAATCATAACTCATAAATGTTCTCCTTTCAGTTAGTATGTATAAAAAAAGAAGTATTTTGTCATTTCTTGCAGAAAAATACAAATGTTCGTCTACAAGGGCATTATAGCACATAAAAAATAAAAATGCAAACATTTGTTCACGCAAAATTGTAAATTTTTTGTGTTTTTTTACTTCTGAGTATATTTTCCACCTGTAGCATAATACTAAAATCAACTAAATAAGTGAAACGGTGGAAAGAAAATATGAGCAAGAAAAAGAGTATCATAGAAAAAATTGCCTCAGGTAAAGGCTTTTATATTACTGCGGCACTGAGTTTTATCATGATTGTTGCGGCAATAGCTTTTGTCTATAATTCATCCATGAGTATGCTTCGTGATCTGGATATCCCGACAACCATGGAGCAGGTAGAAAAAAATCAGCCCGGTGTAAGCGATCCGAGAAAATATGACGAAGACGAGTTTGAGGATATCACCGAAGAAAGCACAACAGCGGACACAACCCGGCAGAGTACAACAAAGGTGACAGAAAAGGCAACAGAAACCACAACTCAGGAAGCAACTGAACCTGTTGAGGTTTTCAGTAACGACTCTTATATCTATCCACTTACCGGTGATATTGACAGAGCATTTTCAATGAGTCCGGTTTATGATGAAACTATG
>CALCTE010000304.1 GCA_937893885.1 uncultured Clostridia bacterium
TTAAGAATGCGTTTAAACTCCAAGATCTGAGAAGCAAGATATTTTTTACACTTATCATTGTTTTGATTTACAGAATCGGTGCAGCGATTCCCGTACCCTTCATCGATGCAGAAGCTCTTTCGGCTCTCTTTGCAGCAGGTGCGGAGCAGAGTAACACGATATTCGGTTACCTCAATATCCTCTCCGGTAATGCATTCTCGCAGGCAACGGTATTTGCTTTGTCTGTATCGCCTTATATCACCGCACAGATCGTAATTCAGCTTCTCACTATCGCTATTCCCGCATTGGAAAGACTTTCCAAGGAAGGCGAGGAGGGCCAGAAGAAGATCAATATGTACACAAGAATCCTTACGATCGTACTCTCTATCGTAATGAGCTACGGCTACTATTCCTACCTCAATTACGGTGTCGTCGGAGTAAACGGCGAGAAGCTTATTCTTGCTGACGGTCGCGGCTTCTTCGGCGCACTCGTAATTATTTCCTGTTACTGCGCCGGCGCATCCATCGTAATGTGGATTGCAGAAAAGATTAATACAAGCGGTATCGGAAACGGTATCTCCATTATCCTTCTTGTAAACATCGTAGCAAGCTGGCCGGCATCACTTTACAATAACATTGTGAGTCTTGCAAACAGTGGCGCTTCGGCAGGCAGAAACATTCAGATTGTTAAGTACGCTGCATCTGTTATAGCAGTTTGCGCGGTTGCGATACTGATCGTTGCATTTGTAATCTTCATTACAAATTCAGAGCGTCGTTTACAAGTACAGTACGCGAAGCGCGTTGTCGGCAGAAAGATGTACGGCGGACAGAGCACGCATCTTCCCATGAAGCTGAATATGTCAGGCGTTATGCCCATCATCTTCGCTTCATCCATCGTATCTCTTCCCGCAACTATCGCAAGCTTCTTCCCCAACAGCTCCTTCTGGAGCGGAGTAAACAATTTCTTCTCGTTTACTTCCCCCGTATATATTATCTTGTACTTCGTACTGATAATTCTCTTCTCTTATTTCTGGGCGACCATTCAGTTTAATCCCATTGAGGTTGCAAACAATTTAAAGAAGAACGGCGGATTTATAACGGGTATACGTCCCGGAAAGCCCACGAGCGACTTCATTCAGAAAGTGCTTGGCAAGATCACTCTTGTAGGTGCGCTCTTCCTTGGCGTAATCGCAGTATTCCCACTTATTATCAACGCATTGGTGTCCATCGGAAATATCGCCTTCGGCGGTTCTTCCTTGCTCATCGTAGTAGGTGTTATCCTTGAGACCGTTCAAGATCTCGAAGCACAGATCACGATGCGTCACTACAAGGGCTTCCTTGGCTAAACGGAGAGTGCGCGATGAAATTCGTATTACTTGGAGCTCCCGGTGCCGGTAAGGGCACACAGGCAGCTTTCATCACTAAACGTTTTGGTATCCCCGCAATATCCACGGGTGACATCATAAGAGGTGCCATCAAAGCAAAGACTCCCTTCGGACTTGAGGCTCTTTCCTATACGGATAAGGGCGCGCTTGTACCGGATGAGCTTGTAATAAAGCTTGTTGACGAGCGTTTGAAGGATAAGGATTGCGAAAACGGCTTTATCCTCGACGGATTCCCAAGAACCGTGCCTCAAGCAGAGGCGCTGGACGCTATGGGACATACAGATGTCCTTGCCGTGAATTTTGAGATAGAGGATTCTGTGATAATCGACAGAATGTCCGGCAGACGCGCTTGCAAATCTTGCGGCGCAACTTATCACGTAGTAAGCAATCCCACAAAGGACGGCGTAACTTGCGATAAGTGTGGCGGTGAGCTTGGAATCAGAAGTGACGACAAGCCCGAAATCGTAAAGGACAGACTTGAGGTATACCACAGTAAAACAGAGCCCCTTATTGAATATTACGCCAATAAGGGAAAGCTCATTTCTGTAGATTCTCTCGGAGATGTCGGCGAGGTCACAAAGAGGACTTTTGCCGCCATTGAGGAAAAACTGAAATGATAAAGATTAAAAACAGTCAAGAGCTTATCAGTATGCGCGACGCCGGAAAGATAACCGGCGAAGCGCTGCTGGTGGGCGGCGAAGCAGTAATGCCCGGTGTTACCACAAGAGCTATCGATGCGAAGATACGCAAATTTATCGAGAAATGCGGCGCACGTCCCACGTTTTTGGGATATGGCGGATTTCCGGGAAGCGCGTGTATCAGCGTCAACGAGCAGGTGATCCACGGAATACCTTCCGACAGAGAACTAAAAGACGGCGACATCGTCAAGATAGACGTGGGAGCTTTCTATAAGGGATTTACGGGAGACTGTGCCGCAACTTTTGCGGTGGGCGAGATATCAAAGGAAGCAAGTGAGCTTATCAAGGCTACCGAAGAAAGCTTTTACGAAGCGATGAAGGTAGCTTTGCCCGGAAACCGTATAGGTGACATCGGCAACGCCGTTGAAAGTCATGTAGCGGGAAAGGGCTATTCCGTAGTCCGTAAGTTTGTCGGACACGGAGTAGGCAGAGAGCTTCACGAAGATCCCGAAGTACCGAATTTCGGTAAAGCGGGACACGGAATACGTCTTGTCGAGGGTATGACTTTAGCCGTCGAGCCTATGGTAAATATGGGCACTTCGGACGTGGTCATCTTAAAAGACGGATGGACGGTCTTAACGGCGGATAAGAAGCTGTCCGCTCATTACGAGCACAGCATAGCCATCAGCGAAAACGGGCCGATACTGCTTACAAAAGTATGACGGGAATTGAAAAGATGCCGGAACTTAAAGCTTATAATGAAGCCGCCGTCGGCGATGCGGTCGTATCCGTATCGGGACGCGATAAAGGCAGAGTACTTGCGGTTATTGAGGTAATAAAGAGCCCATACGTGCTTGTGGCGGACGGAAAGAGCCGTACCTTGCATAATATGAAGCTTAAAAAGATATCTCATCTTCGCAAAGTAGGTGAGCTTAAAAGCTTCGGCACAGATGATGAGCTACAAAAGAGCCTCGCGGAATTCGATTTCGATTTTTCCGTTTTGAGGGCTCGACACTACAAACCAAAGGGGTGATTATTCTGCCTAAGGATGATGTAATGGAATTTGAGGGTACGGTCGTAGAGGCACTACCCAATGCACAGTTTAAAGTTAAGCTTCCCAACGGAGCGATAGTACTCGCTCACATTTCGGGTAAGCTGCGTATGAATTATATAAGAATTCTCCCGGGTGACAAGGTTACCATTGAGGTATCGGTGTACGATGTCACGAAGGGCAGAATTACCTGGCGTGCGAAATAACGCACGACGAGTGAAAGGAGCAAACAATGAAAGTTAGACCTTCAGTTAAACCGATTTGCGAAAAATGCAAGATCATTAAGCGCAAGGGCGTTGTAATGGTAATTTGCAAAAACCCCAAGCATAAGCAGAAGCAAGGCTGATAATAAAGGAGGTGCAACGAAATGGCACGTATAGCAGGTGTAGATATTCCCAACGAGAAGAGAGTTGAAATTGCTCTTACCTACATTTACGGTATTGGCAGAACAACGTCCAACAAGATTCTCGAAAAGACGGGCATCAATCCCGATACAAGAGCAAAGAATCTTACCGAAGCAGAGGTAGCAAAGCTTCGTGAGGTCATTGAGCACGAGTATATGGTAGAGGGTGACCTTCGCAGAGATACCGATATGAACATTAAGCGTCTTATCGAGATCGGCTGCTACAGAGGCGTTCGCCACAGAAAGGGTCTTCCCGTCAGAGGACAGAGAAGCAAGACAAACGCAAGAACTCGCAAGGGCAAGGTTAAGACCGTAGCCAACAAGAAGAAATAAGGAGTGAGAACATGGCAACAGCAGCTAAAAAAGTTGTAAGAAAGCGCCGCGAGCGTAAAAACATCGAAAAAGGAACGGCACATATCCGTTCAACCTTCAACAACTCCATCATCACTCTTACCGATGTCAACGGAAACACGATTTCTTGGGCATCGGCAGGTGAACTCGGATTCAAGGGTTCAAGAAAGTCAACTCCCTTTGCAGCACAGATGGCTGCAGAGACAGCAGCGAAGGCCGCAATTGAGCACGGTCTCAAGAGTGTTGATGTATTTGTTAAAGGCCCCGGGCAGGGCAGAGAGTCTGCCATCAGAGCCCTCCAGGCAGCAGGCCTTGAAATTACAAGCATCAAAGATGTAACACCGATTCCTCACAACGGTTGCAGACCGCCCAAGAGAAGACGTGTATAATTTTAGGAGGTAAATACTAATGGCAAGATATACAGGTCCCGCATGCAGACTTTGCCGCAGAGAAGGCACAAAGCTTTTCCTCAAGGGCGACAGATGCTATTCGGATAAATGCGCAGTAAGCCGTAGAGCTCAGGCACCCGGCCAGCACGGAACGGGTCGCAAAAAGGTTAGCGAGTACGGTATGCAGCTTCGTGAGAAGCAGAAGGCAAAGAGATATTACGGAGTGCCCGAGAAGCAGTTTGCAAACTACTTTAGAATCGCTTCCAAGAAGGAAGGTCAGGCTGGTGAAAACCTCCTCGTTCTTCTTGAAAGACGTCTTGACAACGTAGTTTACAGAATGGGTATGGCAGAGTCCAGACGTGAAGCACGTCAGCTCGTACGCCACGGCCACTTTACACTTAACGGACATAAGGCTAACATTCCTTCTATCCTCTGCAGCGCAAACGACGTAATTGCACTCAAGGATAAGAGCAAGGCTTCCGAGAAGTTCAAGTCTATCCTTTCTAACATTGACAACAAGCTCTTCCCCAAGTGGCTTGAGGTTGATAAGGAAAATCTCAGCGCAAAGCTTAACGCACTTCCCCAGAGAAGCGACGTTGACTTTGAGTTCACAGAGTCTTTGATCGTCGAGTTGTATTCCAGATAATATATTTGTATATTACTGCGTAATACTGAAATTTGAAGGAGGGTATAACAGATGATAGAAATAGAGAAGCCCAATATAACAAGCGTTGAGGCTAACGCCAACGGTTCCTACGGTAAGTTTATCGTTGAGCCCCTTGAGAGAGGTAACGGAATTACATTGGGTAATTCACTCAGAAGAATTCTCCTGTCATCCCTATCGGGAGTTGCCGTAACGTCGATTCGCATTGACGGAGTATCCCACGAAATATCCACCATACCCGGCGTCAAAGAAGATGTAACCCAAATCGTGCTTAACGTGAAGGGTATAATCGCAAGCCTTCACATCGAAGAGCCCAAGACCGTTTGCATTGATATCACGGGCGACAAGGTCGTCACAGCAGGCGATATCAAGACCGATGCGGAGATCGAGATAATAAATCCCGATCACCACATTGCAACTCTTTCGGGTTCAGAGCATTTCTATATGGAACTCACTTTTGATCACGGCCGTGGATATGTTCCGGCTGAAAAGAACAAGAACAACGCAGCTTCCAATGTTTTGGGCGTAATTTATACTGACTCCATTTTCACTCCCGTGTACAAAGCAAACTACACGGTTGAAAATACGCGTGTCGGCAACATTACGGATTACGACAAGCTTACTTTTGAGGTGCAGACCAACGGAATCATAACGGCGAGCGAGGCCGTTTCTATGGGCGCAAAGATACTCACAAAGCATCTCAATCTCTTTGTTGAGCTTTCTGACGAAGCTCGCAAGGCAGAAATTATGGTAGAACGCAAGGAGACCGTAAAGGAGCAGATCCTCAGTACAACTATTGAGGAACTCGACCTTTCCGTACGTTCCTTCAACTGCCTCAAGCGTGCCGGAATAAGCACAGTTGAAGACCTTATTAACAGAACCGAGGAAGATATGATAAGAGTGCGCAACCTCGGTAAGAAGTCTCTTGAGGAAGTAATTCAGAAATTGGACACTCTGGGTGTTTCCTTAAAGAAGAACGAAGACTAATAATCTGCACTAATCCAAAATAGGAGGTAATAGCAATGTCCGGTAACAGAAAGCTCGGCAGACCTACCGAGCACAGAATGGCAATGCTGAGAGCGCTTGTAACCTATTTGCTTGAAAAGGGTGCTATCGAAACGACTCTTTATCGCGCAAAGGAAGTTCAGGCTCTGACAGATAAAATGATTACACTCGGCAAGGCAAATACCCTTGCTGCAAAGAGAAAGGCAATGGCTTTCATCACAAACGAGACCGTTGCAAAGAAGCTCTTTGACGAGATCGCTCCCAAGTACGCTGACCGTAACGGCGGTTACACGACCATCGTTAAGCTCGGTCCCCGCCGTGGCGACGGTGCTGAAATGGCACTCATCGAGCTTATGGGCAACAGAGAAGTACGTCTCGCCGCTAAAGCAAAGAAGTCATCAAAGAAGGCAGAGGCAAAGACTGCTGACGAAGCAGCACAGTAAGCTTTTAAAATTTCCTCGGAGTAAGCAAACCGCCTGCTCCGAGGGGAACATTAAAAAAGGTATTGCATTCCGTCTTACGATGTGATACAATAACTTGAACTTTAAAGAATTATGGAAGCGGTCCGCTGCGATGCTCTGCATGAACGCTTTTCGACCTTTATAAATGAAAGGAGGAAGCAATAATGGATTTCATTAAGGCTTTTACAAACGAGCAACTCAAGACAGAGGTACCCAAGATCGTTGTAGGTAACAACGTAAAGGTACACTGCAAGATCAAAGAGGGACAGAGAGAAAGAATTCAGATCTTTGAAGGAACTGTTATCGCAAAGCGCGGTGGCGGACTCTCCGAGACCTTTACAGTAAGAAGAATTGCGTACGGCGTTGGTGTTGAGAAAACGTTCCCCGTTCATTCCCCCAACGTTGTTAAAGTTGAAAACACAAGAATCGGTAAGGTTCGCCGCGCGAAGCTTTACTATCTTCGTGAAAGAACCGGTAAGAGCGCAAAGGTTAAAGAGCTTATCGAAAACGCAAAGAAAGACTAATTGCTGTAGGGCAGGCGCTTTTGCCTGCCCTTTTGACATTCTAAAATAGGAGGTTGTTATGGAAAATACAAAAGACGTACAAAACATGGGCCCCTCTTTTGCAAAGAAAGCCGTAAGCACGCTTTTTGAATGGGTGGAGACCGTAATTTTGGCGTTTTGCTTTGTCGTCTTCGTTTTCACCTTTATGTTTAAGGTGGTCACGGTTTCGGGACCTTCTATGAATTACACGCTCTATGAGGGACAGAAGCTTATAATAAGCTCTATGTTCTACACTCCCAAAAGGGGAGACATTGTCGTAATTGATACAGACAAATTCGGTGAGCCTATAATTAAGAGAATAATTGCCCTTGAAGGTGACACGGTCATGATAGATTTTGAAAATTGGGTGACGACGGTGACCACGAAAGAGGGAGAAGTCATAGTTTACGAAAACGAGGAATACGTCAACCGCGAGGAAAACGGCTCGATGGGATATTCGAACCCTGCAAGATATCCGCTCACGGTCGGTGAGGGCGAGATATTTGCGATGGGAGACAACAGACCTCATTCTACGGACAGCCGCTCGAAAGGTTGCTTCAAGGAAAGCGAAATAATAGGCAAAGCGGTGTTTAGGATATGGCCTATGGAAAAGGTAGGCACGCTTTACTGATATTAAAAAGGAGGTATAAGAATGGAAGAGCTCTTACCAAAGACCACTATAAACTGGTTTCCCGGCCACATGGCGAAAACCAGAAGACTTATCAAAGAGAGTTTGCCGAGCGTTGACCTTGTTATAGAGGTTCTTGACGCAAGAATTCCTTTTGCCTCTAAAAATCCCGAGATAGATAAGATAATCGGCACAAAGCCCAAGCTGGTGCTTTTGTCCAAATCGACACTTGCCGATCCCACTGTAT
>CALCTE010000305.1 GCA_937893885.1 uncultured Clostridia bacterium
GTGGGCAAGACCTGGATTCTGAAAGAGTTCGGCAAGCGTTATTATGAAAAATGCATTTTTGAAAATACCCTTCATATCCGATACCTTTGTGTTACTTAATGTAATTTAAAAGAGATTTGTATGAGTTTATGTCCTCAATGACCGTGCCGATACCTCTTATAACACTTTCGTCAGGCGATTTTGCTACCTTAACGGGAAGCCCGGTCATTTCCCGAAGGAGCTTTTCAAGTCCGCCGAGCATTGCACCGCCTCCCGCGAGTATTATTCCGTCATCAAGTATGTCGCTTGAGAGTTCGGGAGGAGTTGCCTCTAAAGTCTTTCTCACGGCGTCTGCAAGCTCCGCTATTATATCGCGAAGTGCTTCTTCCGTATCTGCGGAGCTCACCGTTATTTTTTCGGGAAGTCCCGTCGTTACGCTTCTTCCGATAACGTCAACACTGCCACGGTCAACATAGGGGTGAACGCTACCTATCGCAATCTTTATATCTTCAGCTATGGATTCACCTATAAGTACGCCGAATTTTCTTTGTACTTCTGCGGCAATAGCTTCGTTCATTCTGTCGCCTGCAGCTCTTATTGATTGCGAAATAACGATTCCGCCGAATGAAAGCACGGCGACCTCCGTTGTTCCGCCGCCGATATCTACTATAAGCGAGCCTCTCGGTACAGTCGTATCAATACCTGCGCCTATTGCAGCGGCAACCGGTTCTTCGATGAGTGCTACGTTACGCGCACCCGCTTCCAAAGCGGCATCCAAAGCAGCTATACGTTCGACCTCCGTTATTCCGTAAGGCACGCAGAGAATGATGTCGGGACGAAGAAAGAAGTTATTGTTTTTGGAAACTCTGTCTATAAAGAGTTTTAGCATGTGCTTGGAAATGCCGAATTCAGCTATAACGCCGTTTTTTAAGGGACGGTATACCTCTATATCCTCGGGGGTTTTACCGAGCATATCTTTAGCTTGAGAGCCTATGGCTACGACCTTGCCGAAACGCTTGTTTACAGCGATAAGACTCGGTTCACGCAAAGATATTCCGCTTCCCTTGACGTATGCGAGAGTATTTGCCGTTCCAAGATCTATGCCTATATTTCTTGACATATAAAAACTCCGTATCCTTTAGTTTAGATCCACGAGAGAGGAGAAACGTTAAAATCCTTTTTCAGTATTTTAAAGAGCAGATTAAGCGGTAATCCCATCACGTTAAAATAGTCGCCTTTTATACCTTTTACGAGAGCTTGTCCGTAGCCTTGAATTCCGTAAGAGCCTGCTTTATCAAAAGGAGCGTTAGTGGATATATAGCTGTTTATAAGCTCATCATCGAGATTTTCGAATTCAACCGATGTGCTTTCGTGAGATGTTACGGTCTTTCCATTGTGAATTACGGCAACTCCCGTATAAACGGTATGGCTTCTGCCGGAAAGAAGTGTGAGCATTCTTCGCGCATCGGCGGCATCTTTGGGCTTTCCCAAGATCTTACTATCTACGACAACGCTTGTGTCGGCTGCTATAACGTACTCGTCGTCATCTGCGTATTCAAGCGCGGCGAGAGCTTTTCTTTGTGCTATACGTTCCGAAATAAGCTCTGCAGGCAAGGATTTGTCAAAGTCTTCCGATGCATTCGTTACGACTACCCTGAAATCCATACCGACTTCGGATAAAAGTGCGGCTCTTCTCGGAGAGCCCGATGCAAGTAATATCTTCATTTGAGTGAAAAGCTGTTTATCATTTCATTGACAGCCGCAATGTTGTATTCGTAGCTGTCGGGTGAGGAAGTATAGGTGAAACCGTATATAACGGTACGGTTTCCTTTGGGAACGGCTATGCATACTTGCTTAACTTTAAGCTCTGCACCTGCAATATCACCCGTATATACAACGCTGTATGCGTCGTAGTCTCCGACCTTGATCTCTTCATCAGAAACAACGGTATAATCGTTTACGAGCGCTTCAAGAGTTTTTACGTAGCCATCAAAGCTTTGAACGTTGCTTATGGCTTCACCCTTGGGAATACCGTTCCAATATTCCTTAAGGCTCATATAACTGTCTTCGCTGCTTCCGAGAGGCACTTCGACTTCCCAGGAGTTCAAGACTACGCTTGAGTTATCGGTTGTGTGATCTGCTTTTACAAGGCTCAAAAATCCCGCTGATTCAGAGGGAAGCCAAACAGACATAGGATAGAAAAAATAGCAATCAGTTACGTCGGACGTGCATACGGCAAATCCGGCAGGAGCTTTAATGCTGTCAGCACTTCTTTTGCAGGAAGTAAGAAGTGAGAGTGCACAAACGGCACAGAGGGTAAACAAAATAATCGACTTAAAGATTTTTTTCATAATGATCACCTAGTATATAATATTGTATATATTTTATAGCAAAGTTTTAGGAATGTCAAGACAAATGACGTATATAGCGAAAAAATGAAAAACCGCCCGTTTATCTCGGACGGTCTTTCGGGATGGGGAAAGTATTATTACAGCCGAACGGGAAAATTCGTGCTGTATAAAACAGTGCGGAAAAAGAAAAGAGGGAAAAAACGCACTGTTTTCACCGGTTTGCATATTAAGTATACAACGTGAGAATCATAAAATTATGTATATATTTAGGCAAAATTGAATGATATTATAATTAGGCTTGTCCTTGACAATATCCGTCATATAGTGCATAATAATAAACAGGGCGGAGTCGGAAGAGCTTCGCATATAAGAAAGGAAAGACAATGAATAAAACAACACAAAGACAGTATGCAAGACTTATTGTGAGAAAGGGCGTTAACGTTCAGAAAAAACAGCCCGTAGTGATAACTGCCGAAGTCGATCAGTATGAATTTATAAAAATTCTCGTTGACGAGTGCTATAAGGCGGGAGCAAGCGAGGTTATTATGAATTGGGGCTATCAGCCGCTTACTAGACTTGCTGTGAGATATAAGACAGAGAAGCTTTTGTCAACCGTTTATGATTGGGAGATTGCAAAACTAAAGCATACGGCGGACGTTTTGCCTGCTATGATATACATTGAGTCGAGCGATCCCGACGGTCTTTCGGGAATTAACCAAAAGAAATACGCAAAGGCTATGCAAAAGATACGCGCGGTTAAAAAGCCGATCACCGATACGATGGAAAATAAGCATCAGTGGTGTATTGCCGCAGTTCCCGGTAAGGCGTGGGCAAAGAAGCTTTTCCCGAACGTAAGACAATCGGTTGCCGTAGAAATGCTTTGGGACGCCATACTTGAAACTTCGCGCGCAAAGGGAGATGCCATTGCGAATTGGGATTCACACAACGCCGATTTAAAGAGCAGATGTGACTACCTTAATGCACTTAATCTCAAAAAATTGCATTATAAGTCCGAAAACGGAACGGATCTTACGGTCGGACTTCTCAAAAACGTCAAATTCCATGCAGGCGCAGACGATACGATTTCGGGCGTGACCTATAATCCAAATATACCGTCAGAAGAGGTATTCACGTCACCCGATAAAAACACTGCCGAAGGCGTTGTCGTATCGACAAAACCGCTTTCATATCAGGGACAGATCATTGATAATTTTAAGATTTGGTTTGAAAAAGGCAAGGCGGTAAAGGTATTTGCCGAAAAAAATCAATCTCTCCTTGAAGAAATGATAAAAACAGACGAATGTGCTTGTATGCTCGGTGAGTGCGCTTTAGTGCCTTACGATTCTCCGATTAGAAACAGTGGCATTCTCTTTTATAATACTCTCTTTGACGAGAATGCAGCTTGCCACCTTGCACTCGGCGCAGGATTTAACGAGTGTCTTGACGGCTTTGAAAACATGACGCTTGAGGAGTGCTGCGAATACGGAATTAACGATTCACTTATCCACGTTGATTTTATGATGGGGTCAGAGGATCTTGACATCGTAGGCATTGACGGAAGCGGAAAAGAAATACAGATTTTCAAAAACGGAAATTGGGCGTTTTAACTTATACATTCGTCATAAAAAATGAGTATACTTTTTGCAATGTAATACAGTAAATATGCAATTTACATTGTAACAAATATTTTATAAAATTAAATTGTAAAATTATAATTGATGGGAGAAGAACTATGAAAAACGAATGTTATTACAACGATTTTTCAACGAAGGACGAGCTTGCTTTTGAGTCAAAGGCGGTGCACGGAGCACTTGGTGTAGATCCTATGACGGGCGCTGTAAGCTTCCCCATATTTCAGACTGCTACTTTCCGCCACAGAGATTTCGGAATATCGACGGGCTTTGACTATTCAAGACTTCAAAATCCAACCCGTCAAGAGCTTGAACGCACTATGGCGATATTGGAGGGCGGACTTGAGGCTTTTGCTTTTTCGAGCGGTCAGGCTGCTAATATGTGCCTTTTTTCTATCTTGCAAAAGGGCGACCACGTAGTTCTCTCCGACGATATATACGGCGGAACTTTCCGTATTTGCGAAACCATTTTTAAGAAATTTGATGCGGAATTTACTTACGTTGATATGTCCGATCTTGATGCCGTTAAAAAGGCTGTAAGACCTAATACAAAGATGTTCTTTGTCGAAACGCCGACAAACCCGATGATGAAGGTCGCGGACATTGCGGCTATATCCGAAATAGCAAAGCCGCTTAACATAATGCTCGTTGTGGATAACACCTTCTTAACTCCCTATTTGCAAAAGCCTCTTTCGCTCGGCGCGGACGTAGTAGTTCACAGCGGAACGAAATATCTCGGCGGACATAACGATACGCTTGCGGGCATTGCGGTAGTTAAAACTCAAGAGATGGCTGATTTCTTCAGAGCACAGATGAAGTCTCACGGAAACGGACTTGCGGCTCTCGATTCCTGGCTTTTGATAAGGGGAATCAAGACGCTTCCCTTGCGTATGGACAAGCATTGCGAGAACGCGTATAAGGTTGCGCATTACTTGCGCAGTCACCCGAAAGTAAAGAAGATATATTACGTAGGATTTGAGGATCATAAGGACTATGCCGTGACGAAGAAGCAGACGACGGGATTCGGCGGTATGATATCTTTTGAACTTGACAGCGAGGAAAGCGCACATAAGCTTCTTTCCAACGTCAAGATGATACTTTTTGCCGAAAGCCTCGGCGGAGTTGAGTCGCTTGTGACGTATCCTATGACTCAAACGCACGAATCTATTCCCAAGGAGCAAAGAGAAGCGCTCGGCATAAACGAGAGATTTATAAGAATCTCCATTGGAATCGAAAATGCGGACGATATAATAAATGATTTGGAACAGGCGTTAAGATGAGTATTAAATTTACAAAGATGCAGGCATTCGGCAACGACTACGTTTATATATACACAGTCGGCCAGAAGCTTGGTGACTTAAATAAGCTCGCGCGTGAAGTTTCCGACCGCCGTTTCGGTATAGGCAGTGACGGTATGATATTGATATGTCCTTCGGATATATGCGACTTCAGAATGAGAGTCTTTAACCCCGACGGTACGGAGGGGGAGATGTGCGGAAATGCACTGCGAAGCGTTTCGAAGTACGTTTACGATTATAAGCTCACCGATAAGACCGAGCTTACGATAGAGACTTTGGGCGGCATACAGCACGTGAAACTTGACGTAGAAAACGGTATTGCGGTAAATATACTTGCCGACATTGGATATCCGCGATATGCGAAGGAGGCTGTACCCGTAAATACGGAAAAGGACGAGCTCTTTTGCGAAGACGTAGAGATCTTAGACAGAACCTTTAAGATGACGAGTCTTTCTTGGGGAAATCCACATACGGTAATGTTTCTTGACGAAGATCTTTATAAGTTTGATGTCGAAAAATACGGAAGAGCAATAGAGAATCATTTGACGCTTTTCCCAAAGCGCACCAACGTCACATTTGCCATAATCGACAGCCCTCATCATATCAGGATAAGAGAATGGGAGAGGGGAACCGGCGAGACTATCGGTTGCGGAACGGGTTGCTGTACGGCGGTTGCCGTTGCCCACAGACTCGGACTTTGCGAAAATGAAGTATCTGTCGAGCAGATAGGCGGTATATTAAAAGTATACGTTGCAGATGATGGCAGAATATCTATGAAGGGCCCCTCAAACGTAATGTTTGACGGCGTATATAAGCCCTTCGTGAAAGAAAGCGTATAAGTATGACTCGAAAAGAAATCGCAATGAACAATTTTCGAGAGGGCTATAACTGCTCTCAAGCGATAATGCTTGCTTTTAGTGACCTTATCGGACTTGACGAAAGCACGGCATTAAAAATATCCTGTTCTTTCGGCGGAGGTATGGGCAGACTTAGAGAAGTCTGCGGTGCTTTCAGCGGAATAATAATGGTTGCAGGACTTCTCTACGGTTACGATAACGTAGAAGACCCCGCTCTTAAAAAAGAGCATTATAAAAGAGTGCAAGAACTTGCCGAGCGTTTTAAGAATGCAAACAAACCAACGGGCATTGATGAAGGTTCGATAGTTTGCAGAGAACTTTTGGGACTTAAAAAGGGCGAGAACGAGGGCGGAGCACCTTCAGCTCGCACGAAACAGTATTATTCAAAGCGCCCTTGTGAGCTTATTATCGGTAATGCCGCCGAGATATTGGAAAATTATATCAACGAAAACCCGTATTAAAACTAAATCCGATGTTGTCCAAAGCGGACAACATCGGATTTTTGCTTATTTAATAGCCTAATTTTTCGGCAATCAGTAAGACCTCAATATTTTGTTTTGAAGGCTTTTGCATCAATATCGAGAGCTCTTTGCAGATTCTGTCTTTGCTGTCACAGTCGTAGCATTTGTCAGCATTTTTAGCGCATGGCGTCAAAACGCCGAGCCTTTTTGCATTAAGGGGAGCCGCTACGTTTCGTGCTCTGAAAACGGCTTTTTCTAGATTCTCGGCTATTTTATTGCAACCGACGACAAGATATACCTTTTCGTGTCCAAAGCATATAGAGCTTGTTCTGTTACAATTTCCGTCAATATTTACTATCTCTCAGTTTTCAGAGATCGCATTTACGGACGAGACATAAATTTGAGCATTTGCGGCGGATTTTATCGCTTCGGGAGCAGATGCACTCATCCAATGCCAATAAACCGTATTATTTTCGGCTAATGCCTCGTATAGCCCCATTTCTTTCACCGATACGGAGCCGCCGATACCTACTGTCTTACCGAAAATTACCGTCGCAAGATATTCCGTTGCCGATTTTGCGTCGGTAAAGAGCGAGACATCGTAGCCGTATTTGAGTAAGGCCTCTTTAAGCTTTGTAAAATCAACCATTGCGCTTATTTTCGCGGATAGCCGCTACGAGCTTTGCAACTTTTTGCTCCATAAGCTTATAATTTTCAATTTGCTTTTTGTAATCATCAATTTGTTTTTCGTAATTTTCGATTGCTTCGTTTGCTTTTGCAAGCTCGGCTTCCGTAATAAGATACTTCTTCTCCGTTTCTGCGTTTTGCTCGCGAAGCTTGTCCAACTGCGCGTCCTTTTCGTTGTCAGTAAATGAGCTGAAGGCACTGTACACCTTAGCGGTTATCATATCGAGAGCTTCATCGACTTGATCCGCTTTATACCACGAGTCGTCTTTCGAATCGAAAGCAAGTTCGTTTATGTAGTTTGTGATATCGTTTGCGTCGGGCGCTTTGCTTTGCTCTGCGTACACGTTAATATTATTATTGATTTTCAAGGGTTCTTCCTCCAATACTTCTTCTGCGGGTTCTATGTCAACTTCTTCTGATACAGGATCGCACTTGACCGTTTCTGTTTCGCTTTGTTTGTTTTCTGCAAATATCGTATTTACGTCGCTTGCAGGAGTTTTCTCCTTTTTGAGCACCGAATCAAATCTTTGCTCAAAAGACTCTGCTTCTTCAGATTTTTTTTCCGCATTCTTATCGGGATCAACGTAGATGAACGTTATGCGAAGCGCAAGAATGACACCCATTAGTATAATGACTGCAACATGGCTGTTTATGTATGCAAAATACCCTCCTATAAATGGGAAATTCATGGATTTTGCAATACCGACGATGTAGTCCTTATGTTTTGCAATGGAGACTTTACCCTCGTTTTCACCTTGCGCGTTCGTTCCTATCTGTGTCCATATCTCAACGCTTTCGTTTTCTTTGTCAATGGATTTTACAATACCGATGTGGTCATCCTCGCCGTTAGAGTAAACGATCGCGAAATTCGTTTCTATTTCCGAAAATTCGGTAGCCTTATAATAAAAGAGAGAGTTTTTTGCAAAATCCTTCCCCAAAGAGTTATCTTTGATCGACCAGGGCTTATATCCCGCGATCATCGGCATTGCGATTATTCCGTAAAGAAGCAATGCAATGATGCAAAATACGGAAAGAATTGAAATAATTTTTTTGAAAGCTCTCATGGTAATACCTCTGTTTGAATATTATATCATTATTTTATTATTACTGTCGCATTTTGTCAAGTATTAAAAGAGATAATGTTCGATTATTTAACTATGATATATTTACCTATAGAACTGTTTCTATTGACTTTTGGTTATTGTTGTCGTATAATTTCTAAAGAATATCCAAAGGAGGTAATTTCATGAAGTGCCCCAAATGTAATTGTCCCGACAGCAAGGTCGTTGATTCAAGACCTACTGAAGACGGATCTATAAGACGCAGACGCGAGTGTCTTTCCTGCCAAAACAGATTTACAACCTACGAGGTTTTTGAAACTACACCTATAGTAGTCATAAAAAAGGACGGCTCGCGCCAAACTTTTGACAGAAATAAAATAATCAACGGTCTTATCAAATCTTGCGAAAAGCGCCCTGTAACCTTAAAACAGATCGAAGATATAGCATCGTCGATCGAGATAGCGATAAGCAATTCTATGAAGAAGGAAATATCGTCGCGAGAAGTGGGCGAGATGATAATGGAACGTTTAAGAGAAGTGGACGACGTAGCATACGTGCGCTTTGCTTCCGTATACAGAGAGTTTAAGGATATTAAAACCTTTATGAATGAGATAAAGCGGCTTGTGACGGAGAAATAATAATGATCGAGAGAGCAAGAAAATTTGTAGATAAAGAAAGCTATAACTTCGAGGATTTAGTTGAGATAATGCGCATATTGCGTGCTCCTGACGGTTGCCCTTGGGATAGAGAGCAGGATCACAAAAGCATCAGACAGAATTTCATTGAGGAGACATACGAAGCTGTTGAAGCTATCGACAATTCCGACAGCACCTTGCTTTGCGAAGAGCTCGGAGATGTCTTAATGCAGGTGGTATTCCACTCCGTAATAAGCGAAGCGGACAATGATTTTTCGGTTTCCGACGTACTTCGCGGAGTTTGCTCAAAGCTCGTTTTGCGCCACCCTCATATATTTTCAAACGAGGTTGCAGAAAATACGGAAAAGGTGCTTGATAATTGGGATAAGATCAAAACGGCGGAAGAGCGTTACAGCTCTACGGGAGAAAAGATAGACTCCGTTTCAAGAGCAATGCCTTCACTTATGCGTGCGCAAAGAGTTGGCGGAAAATGCAGAAAGGCCGGATTTGATTTCGCCGATGCAAAAGACGCTCTTGTAAAACTTAACGAAGAAGCAGACGAGCTTATGGCGGAATACGAAAAGTCGGATAAGGAAAGGACTTTTGAGGAAGCGGGCGACCTTCTTCTTGCTGCGGTAAATGTGGTACGCCTTTGCGACGTTGACGCTGAGCACGCATTGTACGTTGCTTGCGAAAAGTATATCTCAAGGTATAAAGCAATGGAAAAAATAATAGCCAATAAGGGACTGGAACTTGAAACGATGTCAGATGATGAGAAAAACAGTTGCTGGGACGAAGCCAAGAACTGCACGAAATAGGTCTGATTTAATAAATTTTGAAGACTTATACAAATATACTTGAAATGAGTCTTTAAAAATGGTATAATTTAATGATTAAAGTTTTGGAGTGATATCTTGAGGATAATTCATTGCAGGGAATGCAAACCGAATGAAAATGGAATAAACGCGCAAAGTAACGTAAAGAGCGCTGTTGCTCTCGGGAATTTTGACGGTTTGCATTTGGGTCACGCAAAGCTTATCGAAGAAATAACAAAACGTAAAGGTACCGATTCGTACGTATACACTTTCAAAGTCCACCCAAACAAATTTATATTCGACGATCCGTCTTCCGTAAGATTGCTGATCGATAACGAACAAAAAATAGAGATACTTGCACAGATGGGAGTCGGACACATTTGCTTTGAAGATTTTGAAAACGTAAGGGATATGAGCCCTGCCGACTTTATAAAGAAGGTGCTCATTGACACTTTGAATTGCGATATCGCCGTTTGCGGATACAATTTTACGTTTGGAAAAAAAGGTGCGGGAAACAGTGAATTTTTAAAATCCGAGCTTGCTAAATACGGCGCGCTGTGCATTGTCGTCGACCCTGTCACTTATAACGGTATTCCGGTAAGCTCAACGAGGATACGAAGTTTAATAGAAAGCGGCGCTGTAGACGAAGCCGCACAGCTTTTGGGACGTTTTTATGCTATAAGAAGACCGGTTTTGCACGGAAGAATGCTTGGCAGAACAATGGGAATTCCTACGGTAAATCAGAGTTTTGATGATGACTCCGTAAGGCCTGCAAACGGTGTTTACATATGCCGAGTCCTTGTAAACGGCGAAGAATATCCAGCGGTATGTGATGTTGGAACGAAGCCTACGGTAAACGGAAAAGAGCTTCTTGCAGAGACTCACATAATAGGTTACGACGGTAATTTATACGGCGAAACGGTAGAGGTCGCTTTTTTGAAGAGATTGCGTACCGAGAAAAAATTTTCGGATACGGAAGAGCTTAAAACGGTGATTCAAAACGATATAGCCAATGCGAAGAAATATTTTGGTATCGTTTGACTTTGAATTTTACTTTGTTTATAATATTTAACAAAATCTATTGATAACGAATGGAGAGACGTATGGACACACCGAAGTACAAAAGGATATTACTAAAGCTTTCAGGGGAAGCACTTTCGGAAGGTGACGGTGGTATACTTGATTTTGACTTCATCGCCGAAATAGGAAAGGTGATAAAAAAATGCATTGACGCCGGCGTAGAGATAGGCATAGTTGTCGGCGGCGGCAACATTTGGCGCGGAAGACACGGAATGGACAGCAATAAGTCAAGAAGTGACCACATGGGAATGCTTGCAACTGTTATAAACGGACTTGCACTTCAGACGGGATTTGAAAATCTCGGTATAAAGACTGTTTTACAGACTGCATTCGAGATAAAACCTATGGCTGAAGTTTATTCCAACGCAAAGGCGCTTGAGTATCTTTCCGAGAAGACAGTCGTGATTTTTTCGGGCGGTACGGGCTGTCCTTATTTTTCGACCGATACGGCGGCAGCTTTGAGAGCGGCTGAGATAAAAGCAGACGTAATGCTTATGGCGAAGAATATTGACGGAATATACACAGCCGATCCCAAGAAGGATCCTACTGCTACAAGATACGAGCGTCTTACTTACGGCGAGATACTCGAAAACGGTCTTTCCGCTATAGACAGCACTGCTGCCGCATTTGGCAGAGACAATAAGATACCCGCATTCGTTTTCAAGCTTACTCCCGATAACATCTACGAAGCTGTAATGGGCAGAGCAAACGGAACGGTCATAGAATAAAAAAATAACACCGTGTCCCTCGGTTTTAGGGAAGAAAGGAGCACACAATGTTTGATATCAAAGATTACGAAGAAAGAATGAAAAAGAGTATATCCGTATACGAGGAAGATCTTGCTTCCGTCAGAGTCGGAAGAGCAACTCCCGGTGCGCTCAGCAAGATAACAATTGATTATTACGGCACACCTACGCCTATTGCACAGATAGGTGACGTTAAGACTCCGGATGCACGCACCTTGGTCATTACGCCTTGGGATTCTAGTCTTTTGAAAGCAGTTGAAAAGGCTATCAATACCTCAGATCTTGGCATCAATCCCCAGAATGACGGCAGATGCATAAGACTCGTATTTCCCCAGCTCACCGAGGAGAGAAGAAAAGAGCTTGCAAAGCAGATCACCAAAAAGGGTGAAGATGCGAAAGTTGCTATCAGAAATATAAGAAGGGATGCTAACGATAAGACTAAAGAACTTAAGAAAAAGAGCGAACTCACAGAGGATGACGTTAAGAATTACGACAAGAAAATCCAAGATATGACCGATAAGTATATCAAGGAGATCGAAAGCGTAACTGATAAAAAAGAAAAGGAAATAATGGCAATATAATATGGCAAACGAAATTAAGTTGCCCGTGCACATCGGTTTCATAATGGACGGAAACGGCAGATGGGCGCAAAAAAGAGGACTTCCCCGCAAACTCGGACACGCGGCAGGTGCGAAAGCTTTTCACCGTCTTGCGCACTATTGCGGCGAGAGAGGGATCAAATATATGACGGTCTACGCTTTTTCCACGGAAAATTGGAAAAGAAGTGAGGACGAAGTATCGTCTCTTATGAAGATACTTGAGGAGTATATCGAAATATTCAAGTTCGATAAGCTTGCAAAAGATGCAAAGATAAGATTTATAGGAGACCTTTCCGCATTCCCCGAGTCACTTCGAAACAAAATGCTCGAAGTTGAACATAAGAGCGTGTTTAATAAGATGTGCCTTAACGTCGCAGTAAATTACGGCGGCAGAAACGAGCTTGTAAATGCATTTAACAGGCTTTTGGCAGAGGGGAAGGAAAAGGTCACGGAAGACGATATTTCCGAGCACCTTTATACTTCGGGTATGCCCGACCCCGATCTTATCGTAAGAACGGGCGGCGAGGTCAGAATTTCAAATTTCCTTATGTGGCAGAGCGCATATTCCGAATTCTATTTTACCGACGTGCTTTGGCCGGATTTCGGCAATAAAGAGCTTGATGAGGCGATTGCATACTATTCATCAAAGCAAAGACGATTCGGAGGAGTAATAAGTTGAAAAATATGATTAACACAAGATACATAATAGCGGCGATAGGCATTCCGCTGATTATTCCGGTACTTATATTTTCCGATACGTTCATACTGCCCGTTGTTTTGGCACTTTTCTCCGTTATCGGAATGTATGAACTTTTAGTCGCATCGAGACTGCTTAAAAAGTGGCTGTTTTCCATTGTGACCGTACTGTATGCAATAGCTTGTCCTCTTGCGGCAAGATGGTGGAACGGACTTGAGTCAATAGCAATAGTGACGGCAATATATATTATGTTCGCGGTCAGTTATTCTGTTATATCGGAAAACACTGAGATACTTAATAGGTTTTATTCAACGGTTTTTTTGATCGTTTATGCAAGCATAGGTTTTTCATCTCTTGTCATAATTAGAGATACGAGAGGTACGCTTATGCTCGTTTGTGCGTTTGCTATCGCTTGGCTTACGGACAGCTTCGCTTTCTTTGCGGGTTCTGCTTTCGGAAAGCATAAGCTCATTCCGAGAATTTCTCCCAATAAGACTGTAGAAGGTGCGGTGGGAGGAACTTTACTCACCGTTATCGTATCTTTGATAATTTATGTAGGTGTCGGACTGTTCTCCAAAAACACGCCTAACTATTTGCCGCTCATATTTTTAACCTTTTTCGCATCGCTTATGGCACAGATCGGTGACCTCGTATTTTCACAGATTAAGAGATATTACAAGGTTAAAGATTTTTCAAC
>CALCTE010000306.1 GCA_937893885.1 uncultured Clostridia bacterium
CAATTTATTGAAACAAGGCGTGCTAAGATACCAAACGATGCAAGCGTTTTCGGTAATCAGTTTATTATGGACGAAAACGATGAGGTTGCGGGCATTGAGGAAAACATTCTTTGGAACGCCTCGGAGCTTTCCTTGGAGGACACTTTTTACGAAGTCAAAAAATACGGTGGGGTATGCTATCCCGCGCATATAGACAGAACTTCAAACGGAGCGGTGGCGATACTAGGCAGTTTTCCCGAAGAACCTAAATTCACTTCCTACGAGCTTAACTCGGCAGAGAATATGGAAGAATATCAAAATAGGTTTCCGATATTGAAAACGCTGCAAGCTGTCGCATCATCAGATGCACATCATCTGTGGGATATAAGCGAAGGCGGCTTCCCATTGGAGCTCGATGACGAGCCGTATTCATCGCAAAAGGTAAGAGACAGCCTTATAACGCTTCTCGGAGGATAATGTCTTGGAAGAATTTTCTCTCTACGTATTGGATATCACTATGAATTCCGTAAGGGCGGGAGCAAATAATATTGACATAACCCTAAAGCAAGATGATGAATTTCTTTACGTCACGATAAAGGACGACGGTTGCGGAATGACGAAGGAGCAAGTCAAAAAGCTTGAAGATCCCTTTTTCACGACCCGCAAAACGAGAAAAGTCGGTCTTGGTATCCCATTCTTTACACAGCTTGCCGAAATGACAGACGGATACGTCAGAATAGCTTCAAAGCACGAGAGCGAATATGAAGACCACGGAACTGTGATTGAAGGTAAGTTTGGATATAAACATATCGACTTTATACCGCTTGGTGATATGCCCGAGACGGTGACGACGCTTATACAAGGCTCGCCTGACGTAGATTTCACCTTCACCCACACTTACGGTGGTAAAAAGGTGTCTTTGGCAACCTCCGAGCTTCGTGAAATTTTGGGAAGCGAAATATCTCTTGCAAGTGTCGAGATACTTAATTGGATCTCGGAAAATCTATACGAGCAATACAAAGAGCTAAACAATTAAAAAACAATATATTAACATAATCAGAAAGGAAGCACACAATGAAATCACTTGAAGAACTTATGGCCATCAAAGCCAAAATGCAGGACAAGGTTTCTTTGCGTACGTCAAACGGAAACATCCGTGTCGTAGTAGGAATGGCAACTTGCGGAATTGCCGCAGGTGCACGTCCTGTTCTCTCCGCCTTTGTTGAGGGCGTAAATGCGGAAGGCCTCACAGATGAGGTTACCGTAACTCAAACAGGCTGCATCGGTATCTGCCAGTATGAGCCCGTAGTTGAGGTTTACGAAAAGGATAAAGAAAAAGTAACCTACGTTAAAATGACTGCCGAAAAGGCAAAAGAAGTTATACAAAAGCACATCAAGGGTGGCAATCCCGTAAGCGAATACACCATTGGTGCCGCAAAAATCTAAATAAACAGGAGGAACAGAACGCATGATTCGTTCACACGTACTTATCTGCGGCGGTACCGGATGTACTTCTTCCGGCAGTGTTGCACTTGGCGAAAAGTTGGCAAACGAGCTCGTTGCCAAAGGCTTGGAAAATGAAATTAAAATAGTTAAAACGGGTTGCTTCGGTCTTTGCTCACTCGGTCCCATTATGATCGTTTACCCCGAGGGCACCTTCTACAGCAGAGTTACAGTTGAAGATATCCCGGAGATTGTAGAAGAACATCTTCTCAAAGGTCGTATAGTTGAGCGCCTTGTTTACAATGACGCCGATGCACAGGCAAAGGCTGACGAGGCTTATATCACCTCTCTTAACGAAACGAACTTCTACAAAAAGCAGAAGAGAGTTTCTCTTCGTAACTGCGGTGTAATCAACCCCGAAAGCATTGACGAATACATAGCTATGGACGGTTACTTTGCACTCGCAAAGTGCCTTAAAGAGATGACACCCGACGACGTTATCAAGGTTATCTCCGACTCCGGACTTCGCGGCAGAGGCGGCGGCGGCTTCCCCACCGGTAGAAAGTGGAGCTTTGCAAAAGCTTCTGTAGGCGAAAAGAAATACGTCGTATGTAACGCTGACGAGGGTGACCCCGGTGCATTTATGGACCGTTCAGTTCTTGAAGGTGACCCACAC
>CALCTE010000307.1 GCA_937893885.1 uncultured Clostridia bacterium
AAGCGTCTCGTTTACGCCGTCCTCCGATTTGTCAAGCCGCGTATGCGCAGATATAAGGCTTATGCCGTTTTTGAGAAGCCTTATTGCAAGTCTTGCCTCGGGCACGCTGCTTTCCACGCTTTTTAGCGGGGAAAATATCAAAGGGTGATGGCTGATTATGAGATTTGCGCCTGCTTTAACAGCAGTATCTATGGCAGAATCCGTCACGTCGAGGCAAAATAAAACTTTGTCAACTTCCGTATTTTCATCCTCGCAAACCTGCAGTCCGTCGTTATCCCACTCACATCGGTCTTCGCTCGGAGCAAGCTTTTCTATGTATTCAAGTATATCGCAAATCTTTGCCATTTACGCAAGTTCCTTTCTGTATTTTTTAAGTATATCCAAAGATTCTTCCTTGTCCTTTGCACCTTTTATGACAGCGTTTTCCATAGTTTTTATCATTAAATCAAGCTTATTAATATAATTCTCTTTATCATCGCAAAGAGAATATTTCCCAAGCGCATATTCACATTCGCTGTATTCTTCAACATCGCCGTAAATCGCGAAAATGACGTTATATAATTTACCGCCTCTTGCCTTAGGACATTTCTCTTTAACTATTCGGTAACCGAGACGTGAAAGTTTCTTTCGAAGCTTGTCCTGCTCAGTCATCGGCTGTAATATAAGGCTCGGTCTGTAAGTTATTAGCTCGTCTTTTACCTTGCTTAAAATTCCCGCAATAGTAAGACCGCCCATACCGGCAATTATAATCTTGTTATATTCTTTAAGAATTTCGGGATCTATTCCGTCATAAAGCATAGTGCAAAGAAATTCGCCAAGCCCAAAGCGCTCAAAATTCTTTTTAGCACTTAAAAGCGGTCCTTCCTTAATATCGGTAACGAGCGCTTTTTCACATATATTGTTCTGTATAAGATAAAGCGGTATATATCC
Source organism: uncultured Clostridia bacterium (assembly GCA_937893885.1). Taxonomy (GTDB): domain Bacteria; phylum Bacillota; class Clostridia; order Oscillospirales; family CAG-272; genus CALCTE01. The sequence goes on from CALCTE010000307.1 coordinate 931, forward strand.
GTGATCACTTCCTATATCGGCGACCTTATCCCCTTCTTCAACAAAAGATAATACCGCAGAAAGCCTATTGTCAAGTATTTTTTCTCTCATAGTTAAAATGGGGCACGGAAAACGTGCCCCTTCCTTCTTTACTGATTTTCAAAGTGCTTATTGAGCTTTGCGATAAGCGCATCGCAATCAACGCCGTGAACCGCGCAAGCCTGCTCGATGGATTCGCCTCTTGAAGCGGGGCAACCAAGACAATGCATACCTATTTCAAAAAAGTATTTTGCGGTCTGTGCATCAGTATCGAGAATTTCGCCGATAATGCTGTTTTTTGTTACTACCATTGTGTTTCTCCTTTCTTACTTATTTATGTTACGGAAATATTTAAGTTTCCGTTTTTAACAGTAATTTCCACTCTCGTGGCGGGTGAAAGATAATTGGAAACTATCGCCGCGGCGATAACGTCCTCTATATCTCGCTGTATTGTTCTTCTCAAATTTCTCGCGCCATACTTTTCGGAATAAGACTTTTCGGAAATATATTTTTCTGTGCTCTTGTCCCAAGTAAAAGAAATACCTTTATCTTCAAGAACACCCTTAAGCTCAGTGAGCATTATGGCGGCTATTTTCTCAAAGGTATCCGTGCTCAAGGGGCTGAACGTAATGATCTCGTCAACTCTGTTTAAAAATTCAGGTCTTAAAAATTCAAGAAGTGCTTTCTCGGTCTTTGTTTTCAACAAATCCACGCTATCGCCAAATCCGAGCATTGAAGACGTATTTGAGCCTGCGTTAGTAGTCATTACGATGACCGTATTTTCAAAATTAATCTCCTTGCCGTGAGAATCCTTGATTCTTCCGTCGTCAAGAACTTGCAATAACACGTTTAAAACGTCGGGGTGTGCTTTTTCGATCTCGTCAAACAAAATGACGGCATAAGGCTTACGCCTTATCTTTTCCGTTAGCTGTCCTGCATCGTCATAACCGATGTATCCCGGAGGCGAGCCGATTATCTTCGAAACGGAATGTTTCTCCATATATTCGGACATATCAAGTCTTATGAGCGCATCGGGTGAATCAAACAAATCGAGCGCAAGCGTTTTCACAAGTTCTGTCTTTCCGACACCCGTAGGTCCTGCAAAAATGAAGGATGCAGGCTTTTTCTTGACGTATATTCCCGCGCGGTTTCTTTTTATCGAACGACACAAAGCGTCTATCGCCTCATCTTGACCGACGATCTTTTTGTGAAGCCTTTCGCTTAATTTATCTACTCGCTCAAACTCATTTTCGTTAATATTACCCGCGGGTATCTTCGTCCAAATTTCAATAACTTCCGCAATATTCTGTCTTGTTAGTATTACTTTTTTCTTATCCTCTGAAAGCTCTTTTACTATTCCCTCAAGGCGCAAAACGTTAGTCTTTGCCGACGCAATCTTCTCGTAAATCGTGCTGTCGGGTGTTTCTTCGCTTGCTTGGGAAGCTTCAAGCTTTTCAAGCTCCGCTCTTTGCACTTCAAGCTCTTTTTCATTTACTTTAAGCTTCTCAAGTATATCACTGTCCAGAGCAAGTCGGCTTGCCGCCTCGTCAAGAAGGTCTATCGCTTTGTCGGGCAGGAATCTGTCAGTTATATATCTTTCCGATATAAGAGCTATCTCTCTTAAAAGCGCTTCGGGAATGATAACGCCGTGAAATTCCTCGTAATAATGTTTAATGCCCCTTAAAATTTCGACTGTGCTTTCAATGTTCGGTTCTTCTACAACAACGGGCTGAAAACGTCTTTCAAGAGCCGTATCTTTTTCTATAAATTTTCTGTATTCCGCAAGGGTGGTAGCGCCGATGACTTGAATAGCACCGCTTGAAAGCGAAGGCTTTAAAATATTCGCGGCGTTCATACTTCCTTCGGCATCGCCTGCCGCAACTATGCTGTGAACTTCGTCAATGACAAGAATTATATTGCCGAGCGACTTGATCTCATTAACGAGCCCTTTTAAGCGCGCTTCGAACTGACCTCTGAATTGAGTGCCCGCAACGACGGACGCCATATCCAAGTTGTAGATCTCCTTATTCTTTAGCTTGTACGGCACCTCGCCTTTAACTATTTTTATAGCCAAAGCCTCTGCTATAGCCGTCTTGCCTACACCGGGCTCTCCTATAAGGCAAGGGTTATTTTTCTGTCTGCGGCAGAGAATCTGTATCATTCTTCCAATCTCACCCTCTCTGCCTACGACCATATCAAGCTTTCCCTCTCTCGCTCTTTCCGTCAAATTAACACAAAATTGAGAAAGATACTTATTTTTAGGAGCTTCTTCGCCCTTTTTATTATCGTCAGCCTTCTTTGCACCGCCGCCGAATATAGCTTTAAGGTCGATTGCAGGCACTCTTGAATCGGGAGCGTCAAGCCCGTCCTCGGTAGGAGTTTGCGAAAGCATTTCGGTCATGCTCTCACTCATTGCTTCAAGCTCATTTTCATCAATACCCATTTTTTGAAGCATATCGTTTACGGGCTTGATTCCGAGTTCTCTTGCACATTGAAGGCACAGACCTTCATTTACGGTCTTACCTTTTTCCATTCTTGTAACAAAAACAACAGCCACGTTCTTATGGCATTTTGAACAAAGCATACTTTTATCCATTTCTCGACACTCGGTCGCTTAATAATTTAGAAAAACAAATTCTTAACGTCGTTTAGTAATGATGAAACAAACTTATAAATCACAGTATTATCTGTAACGTCGATTTCAAACACGTTCGGATACGCAGAGCTTATATAAGGCAATATCGCATTGAAAACGCCTATAAAAGCAACGGTCGCCACCAAAGCGTATATAACTCCTATAACTATTCCCAAAGCTTTATCGCAATGTTTTAGTACAGGAAGTGATGCGAATTTTGAAATAAGCCAAAGCAGTACCGCCGCAATAATATAACAAGCAAGGAAAAGGACTATAAAGCAAATGAAATATATGAGTTTTTCCGCTAAATGCATGGAAACTGTTTTGGCTATACCGCTTATTGCGTTATCGGTACTCTCGTTTAAGCTTTGTTTTAGTGAGTCTACATCTACTCCTATATTACCGAGAAAACTATAAAGCTCCGAGTCTTCATCTTCAATATCGCTTGCGGCATCTTCATTGCTTTCGGTCATTCCGGAGATAGTAAGCGTCAACTTTTCTTCCAAAGCCTCTCTGTAACCGGCACCGTCTATTACGTTACATATATGCGGTGTCGCGCAAATTGCGACAATAAGGGCAATTATAAGAGATGCTATCTTTGAGATGCTTTTTATAAACCCTCTCTTTGCTGCCGTAACTATCGGTAGCATTATAATGAGAACGGTTATTATGTCAAGTAAAACATTCACGCCTTATCACCTCAACTGAAAATAAGTGTTTCGGTTTTTGAAACAAGCACAAGCTTTCCCGAAACCTCTAAAATATCCGAATAACTGTCGGTAAGAGACGTCCTGATTTCTGTTTTTTCCTCTGATTTTACGTTTACAAGCTCACCGTAATGTATATAGTAAAGTTCACCATTTATGACTGCTACGGAAGAAATTTCGTATTCTTCATCGCAAGTGAATATAACATCACCGTTTTCGTCAAACAAAACAAGTTTTGAGCCGTATGAATATCCTTCTTCTTCAAAGACAGCCGCGAGTTTTTCTCCGTCGCAATAAACATCAGATAAGGAGTTGCCGTACGAAATTACGTCAATCTCATTTAAAATCTCGCCTTTTGAGTTAAAAAACACAATTTTATCCGAACAAAGTAAATAAATGCCGTCTCCGATCTCACCGATTTTAAGAGGCAAGGTATCAGAAAACTCACACGTCACCGCAGTATCACTTTTAATGTTAAACAAGTTAAAAGTAGTGGTGGCAGTTCCCATATCCGAGGAAAACGAAGCTGCGGCGATTCTTTGTCCGTCTTTAAGCATCTCCATACACGGAGTATATTTGTCGGCAGAATTCCATTCGAAGACCTTTTTCATATCCTCGTTATACACAAGAAGCTGTGAAGCAAAAGAGACGTCGTGCGTCAAAAGTGCAAGATAACCTTTATTGTTTATATCTGCAATATAAATAGTATTATCAAAGGTCTCCTCATATATTACATCAACCGTATTATAAAGGCGCAGGTCATAACCGCCGAGATCATATATCAAAAAATATTTATCCGAGCATTTAACCGTAGGATTCGACATTGATATGCGCTTTGTCATATATCGCGCGCCGTCGGTCTTATAAAGCTCAACTCTGTCACCGCGAAGCATAAGCAAATAATTCTTATACGAATCCGCAGCAATAAGATCGGCTCCGCTTACAGCCACGGAATCAGCATCTAATGAAATCTCGCTATCTCTAAATGAATAAAAAAACTCTTTGATGCTGTAAAGGTTTATACTTGAGGAAAATCTCATAAGAGCAAATAACGCAATTATGATGATCGCAAAAAGCAATACGAAACGTATTACTTTAAGGCGCTTTGAAATATTTAAGTAAACCTCGTTTACGTATATTTCGGCAGTTGCTTCGGGCTCGGTTTCGAACAAGGCGATTTCTTTATCGCCGTCATCGGAGAAGGCGCTTATCTCGAGACCACTGCCGGTTTTATTAAATTCCAAATCGTTTCGGTCCTTCATAATGCACCTCTGATGTCAACACTTCCAAATTACACAATATCTCACTTTCTATTGTACCATTTTTTTCAAAACATAGCAATACCGATTTAAAAATTTAATGTAAATAACTTGATAATTTCAAAAAAATATACTATAATTATCACATACTGCAAAGGAGGTAGCTATGAAGAACTACAGATCGGCCGTAAGATACAGTATTATAATACTGATCTTTGCCGCATTTTTAACAATATACACAGGCCGGCTGTTCAGTTTGCAGGTCGCCAATAAATACAACTACAGCGTATCAGAAACCTCCACATATAAAAAATACGTTACGGTTAAAGCGTTAAGAGGCCGTATATTCGACAGAAACGGCGTCTTGCTCGTCACAAACAAGGTATCGTATAATATCCAGATAAACAAATATTCCGTAAGCGATTCAAAGCTTCCGAAAACCATTCACTCCCTGTTGGCTCTGCTCAAAAAGAACGGTATTTAGATAAGCGACAGATTTCCGATCACGGAGAAAGAACCGTTTACATTCAAGGACGGCTATTTTGAAACTAATGGAAGTCTTTTCAACAAGTACGCAAAAGACAATATCAAAATAGAAAACTATACCGCAAGCGAACTTATGGACTACCTCGTAGCTAAATATTCTTTAAGTGAATACAGCAAAACCGAAGCAAGAGCTATCATTGGTCAGCTTTTCGAAATGAACGTTTCAAATTACGGTTACGGTATACCCTACGAGATAGCAAAAGAGATAAGCTCCGAAAATATCATCGGCATTGCCGACAGAATAATGCTTATTGATGGCGTGGAGCTTTCATATTCCTCGGACAGAGAGATATTGCACGGGGATTTTGCTTCACACATTCTTGGAACTGTTGGCGAGATATATAAAGAAGATTATGAGAAATATGCCGCAGAAGGATACGCTATGAACGCAATAGTCGGAAGAAGCGGCATAGAAAAAGCATTCGAATCATATCTGCGCGCATACGACGGTACAATCATACAAGAGGTCGATGAAAACGGTTCTATAATAAACGCCTACTATGAAACAAAACCCATTTCGGGAAAAGATATATATTTGACTCTTGACTACAACGTTCAGATATCAACGCAAAGAGCACTTTCACATACTATAAACACCATAGCTCCTCTTGACGGTGCAGGCGCGATAGTCGTACAAGACCCACACAATGCAGAGATACTCGCCGTAGCATCTTATCCAACGTATGACCTTAATGAATATAACAGCAACTATAACGAGATCGCTACCTCTCCTAACTCTCCGCTTTTAAACAGAGCATTAAACGGACTTTATGCGCCCGGTTCGACCTTTAAGGTCGTGACAAGTGTCGCCGCTCTTGAAGAAGAAATAATATATCCTTACACCACAATCTTTGATTCCGGTATTTACAAAGAGTTTGCTCCATCGTATACACCTCACTGTTGGATATACGACAAATACAGGCGCGGACACGGTTCGCTTAACGTGACCGGGGCATTACAAAACTCCTGCAACTTTTTCTTCTTTGACGTTGGCAATAAACTGGGTATTACGAAGCTCAACGAATACTCAAAGCGCTTCGGCCTCGGTGAACCTACGGGTATAGAGATAGGTGAATCGTCAGGTATACTTGCCGGTCCGGAACATAGAGAAGCCGTGCAAGGCACTTGGTACGGCGGCGACACCATTCAGGCCGCCATCGGACAGTCGGACAACCTCTTCACTCCCCTTCAGCTCTCAAACTTTATGTGCACTTTCTTAAATCGAGGCACGAGGTACCAAAGTCATCTGCTATATTCCGTGAAAAATCATTACGACAATTCAATTTATTACCAAATGCCTCCGAATATATTAAGCCATACGGATATTTCAGACTCAACCTACAACGTAATAAAAGAAGCTATGAAAAAGGTTGTAGAAGACGGTACAGCAGCTACGATATTTGATAAAACAACCGTTCC
>CALCTE010000308.1 GCA_937893885.1 uncultured Clostridia bacterium
CTTACAATATCATCAATGTCGAGTTTTCCGTCGCAAAGCACTTCGTAATCAAGGTTGTCGTCGCTTATCTCTTCGGCGGTGACTCCCGTCTCATAACGGATATTTGCGTTTCGGGAAAGCTCTTTTGCACAGCGAGCACATTGAGTAACGTAAGGGATATCGGCAAAAAGCTCCAAACGGATATATCCGCCGTGGTTGTGAGCTTTGCCCCATACGTGAGCGTCTTTGTCACAGAAAACCCCTGAGTCTTCTGCGAGATCCGCCGACGTATAGTCAAAGGATATCTCCTTTTTCTCCTCGGAAAGCAAGGGCGAAAAATCAACTGTCATAAGTCCCTTAAAACCTCCCGACTATGCCGCATAATGTAACGGCAGTATTATACACTCAAATTTAAGTATTGTCAAGGGTTTTAGTCTTCTTTTTTTGAAAAAAAGAGGTTTTTTTAGAAATAATAAAAAATAAAGTATTTTACAAAGCCATATAAAAAGCCATATAAATTTGAATTGATTTTATGAACAAAATGTGATATCATATCTTTATGAATAACAAGGAGGTCGGTTATGAACGACTACAAAAAGCTATATCAAGAATGGCTTTCCTCTCCACACCTCGACAAAGACTTGAGGGCGGAGCTATCTTTAATCGCAAATGACGAGGAAGAAATAAAATCAAGATTTTGGGCGCCTCTTGAGTTTGGCACAGCAGGACTTCGCGGTCTTATGAAAACGGGACTTTCGTGTATGAACGTCTACACAGTCGCTCAGTGCACGCAAGCTCTTGCTGAAAGTATAGCAGAAAACGACAGAGAAGCGGGCGTAGTAATAACTTACGATACGCGCCTTAATTCCGACAGCTTTGCAAAGTTATCGGCGTCGGTACTTGCCGCTAACGGCATAAAGGTATATCTGTTTGACGGCGCGCGTCCCACACCCGAGCTTTCTTTCGCTATATTACACCATGGCTGTGCAGCGGGTATCAATATAACAGCATCACACAACCCGAATATGTATAACGGATATAAGGTATTCGGCTCCGACGGCGCACAGCTTGGACCCGAGGCGGCGGATAAGATCTCCGCCATACGCGCAAAGACCGACATATTTACGGGAGCAAAGAAGCTTCCGTACGACGAATGCGTAAGAAACGGTAAGATCAAGCTCATCGGTTACGAAACAGACGAAGCCTACCTCGAAAAGCTTCTTGAAGCAAGAGTATGCCCCGATGCAGTGCGCGAATGTGCCGATAGCCTTGAAATCGTCTATACTCCCCTGCACGGCACAGGACATAAGCTCGTACCGGAAATATTAAGGCGAAGCGGAATAAAGAAGCTTCACCTCGTACCCTCTCAAATGACTCTTGACGGCTCCTTCCCCACTACAAAACTCCCTAATCCCGAATTTGTAGAATCGTTTACGGACGCTATTGAGCTTGCAAACAAGGTAGACTCTAACCTCATTATAGGAACAGACCCCGACGCCGACAGAATGGGAATTTTGGTAAGGAGCAAGGACGGGCAGATAAAGCGTATAACCGGCAATCAAGTCGGAGCTATTCTCCTTTATTACATCATATCAGTCAAAAAGGCTATGGGCACGCTTTCAAAAGATTCCTACGCCGTAAAAACCATCGTCTCCACTGACCTTGTCGATGAGATCTGTATAAAAAACGGAGTTGAGGTCATAAACGTATTCACGGGATTTAAGTATATCGGCGAACAGATAAACCTAAAGAAAAAAGCAGGTAACACAAACTTCCTTCTCGGATTTGAAGAAAGCTACGGCTATCTTTCGGGTCTTCACGCAAGAGATAAGGACGCTGTGGTAGCATCTATGCTTATCGTCGAAGCGGCAGCGTATTTCCACAAAAAAGGCAAGACCTTATACGACGTTTTGCAAGATATTTTCGCAGAATACGGCGTATATAAGGAACTCACGGAAACCGTTGCGATAAAAGATCCCGCCTTCTTGGACGTAATGGCAAAAAAGATGGACGGTGCAAGAAACGCGTCACCGAAGTTTTTGGGCGGTACGGAAGTTTTAAAAATACGTGACTACAAGCTTGACTGCGTGACAGATATGAAAACAGGCGACGTATCCTCTACGGGTCTTCCCAAGTCCAACGTGCTTTATTACGAGCTTGCTGATGGCAGCGCTTTGATAATACGCCCGAGCGGAACAGAGCCTAAAATAAAACTATATATAAAGATGCGCGCATCAAGTGAAAGTGAAATAGAAGAAAAGCTCCCGCTTTACAAGAAAGCACTTTGCGAACTTTTGGGTGAGTAAAAGGCTTTGTAAAACATAGCAAAGTCCGTTTTATTGGACAGGTGTTATTGTATAATACAACTGTAAAATAAAGAAAAGCGGAGGTATTACTATGTTTTATGTTTTTTGCGATATAAGTATCGTTCTCGCAGTGGTGGGAATAGTTCTTTCCATCGTTTCGGATATTAGGAATTTAAAGAAAAGACAAAGCAAACATATCGGCAGATATTCAAATATTGCCGGTATCGGATTTATTGCAAGTATGCTTATGACAACGCTCTGCTTCTTCGCAGGCTTTTAGAAAGGTACGCTTATGGAAAACAAAAGATTTACAAAAAACGACAGTGGTTTTATATGTGAATACTGCGGGAAAGAAGTTTTACCTCTTGGGCAGACCTCTCGAAATCACTGCCCCTTCTGCCTTCACTCAAAGCATCTTGACGTAAATCCCGGCGACAGAGCGGCAGACTGCGGCGGCGATATGGAGCCAATAGTCGCTTCTCCAGATGCAAAGAGAGGCTTTATCATAACTCACCGTTGCAAAAAGTGCGGCGCGATAAGGCGCAATAAGGCAGTCCCGGAGGCAAAAGTCCAACCCGACAGTATAGAGCTTCTTATAAAGCTTACGGTAAATAACAGCTAAAATTTTAAGAACCTCGCTTTTTTAGCGAGGTTCTTTTCGTTATTGTTTCGTTTTTGCTTTAACTATATTTTGAATGCCTCTCAAAAGATAGAGCACGAATGACACTATCATCATAAGTATACATATACCAATGGATATATTTGAAACGTAAGGAGGAATGTTTATCCAAAGTATGTGAAGCACGAGCATCGAATACAAGAGGACAGTCGAGACCTTTCCGTGCCAATCCGCACCGTCCACCCTTTTGTTTTTCTTTGCAGATATCAAATTTACCGTGCCGTTTATGACTTCTTTTACCAAAAGCATGATAAACGGTATCATCATTCTTTTATACCTTGTAAAAAGACAAAGTAAGGTCGCAAGCTGTGTGCACTTATCTGCTACAGGATCAAGAGCCTTTCCGATATCGCTTATCATATTAAAGTGCCGTGCTATAAAGCCGTCGACGATGTCCGTTATGCCGGAAGCGATAAGAAGCACCGCCGTCAAAACGGCATTTTCCTTTACGCAATAAAGCCATACGATAAAAGGTATCATCGCAAGTCTTATAAATGACAGTATGTTGGGAAGCGTAAATATATCCGATGCACTAATTTTTTTCGCGTTGCCGCTCATAATGTAATCACCTCATCTTGTCTCTATCATTTTATCACGAAATGTATGAAATTGCCATAATAATTTGAAAATTACCCATAATTTGCCATAATTCTCCGTCATCTCTCGTATGTGCCTTGACAAAATCCGTATTTAGTGTAAAATAATTCGTCGTGGACATCAAAGAAAAGGGGATTCTTATGGTTACGTCATTAGCCGTATGCATAATAACCTGCGCGCTTATGATATTGAGCGTGCTGTTTTTTCCGAAGCTGAAAATAGGCAGATTTGCCATCGACACCTATTGGCTCGTCACTCTTTCGGGAGCTCTCTTTCTCGTTATACTCGGACAGATAAGCCTTGCCGACATAAAAGGCGCGCTTTTTGCCGATACTGCGGTAAATCCCGTTAAGATATTGGTGCTCTTTATTTCGATGACCGTATTATCCGTATTTTTGGACGAGCTCGGTTTTTTTGCATATCTCGCAAACAAAGCGCTCGGTATGGCAGGTAAAAGCCAGAACAAGCTATTCTTTTTGCTCTACATAACCGTTTCCGTGCTTACGGTCTTCACTTCGAACGATATAATTATTTTGACATTTACGCCGTTTATTTGCTACTTTGCAAAAAACGCGAATATAAGCCCTATCCCCTATCTTGTCGCGCAGTTTGTAGCGGCAAACACCTGGAGTATGATGCTCATTATCGGAAATCCCACAAATATCTATCTTGCAAGCTCGTACGGCGTCGATTTTATTTCATATTTAAAGATAATGCTTCTGCCTACGGTCACTTGCGGTCTCACGTCCTTGTTCGTGCTTTGGATAATGTTCAGAAAAAAGCTCTCGCTTCCGATGACGCCAGAAGTTATGAAGGTGAAAATAAAAGATAAGCTTATGCTCACCGTCGGACTTTTGCACCTTTCGGTATGCACGGTAGCTCTTGCAATAGGTTCATACGTAGGTGCGCCGATGTGGGTAATAGCTCTTTTATGCGCGCTTTCATTGTTTGTGTGCGTAGGCGCAATTTGCGCTGTTAAGAGAAAGCCGCCCGTTGAGCTTGCGCTGTGCGTAAGACGCGCTCCGTGGCAGCTTATTCCGTTCATTATTTCGATGTTTATACTGATTCTTTCCCTATCCGGCCACGGAATAACTCAAAATATAAGTACCGCACTTCAGGGTGCAAACACAGCGTATGGCTACGGAATAAGCTCGTTTTTGGCGTCCAACGTGATAAATAATATACCGATGAGCGTGTTGTTTTCATCAATTATAGAATCGGCACCTCAAGTGCAACAGACCTGCGCACTTTATGCGTCAGTTATAGGTTCGAATCTCGGCGCGCTCTTTACTCCCATCGGGGCTCTCGCGGGAATAATGTGGACGATGATACTTAAAAACAGAGGCATAAAGTTCGGATATATCGACTTCGTAAAATACGTCGGCGCCGCATCTATACCCGCATTTGCGGCGGCACTTACGGTATTGAATTTTATTATTTGATACTTATATATGATATAAAAAACCAGCGTTTTGCGCAAAATGCAAAACGCTGGTTTTTAATGTCCCGAAATCACTCATAGAATTTATCAAATAATTCTTGCGCTTTTACTTCGGATATTTGAGATTGACTGATTGCTACCTCTCCGTCCTTTACTTGAATATCAATTTGCAAATCAAAATCCAAGTAATAGACAGTACGGTTGTAATCTGAGGGATCAAAAGAATTTACGTACTCTATGAGAGCAGAGGCAGCCTTTTTGGCAAAATCATCTTCTCGGTCGGCGCCTATATGAACGACTCCCATACCGTAAACGGTCAATATCACACTTTCTCCGTTGTCTGCGGTAGCGCTAATGATATAGTTGAAGGAGTTTTCGTAATTTTCACTGGTAAATTCCGGCCGGCCAAAGGCTGAAAGAAGTTTTCCTTCTGCTATTGCAGCATCTTCTTGCGAATTCATCTCGCCGAAATCCATCAAATACGAGCTTCCGCCAATCAAGTTTTCATCTTGTAATGATTCAAATGAGAATTCCATTGTAACTCCTTTATAGCATGCTGATAACAGAAAAAATATAGAGATAAGCAGTAAGATTGATAAAATTCGTTTCGCCATCATGATAATATCCAACCCGATTAAATTTTACTCTCACTCGCTTAAATTGGTGTTATATCGAGTGAATTTAGGTCTTTTAACATAGTTTTTCGGGAGATTTGACCGACATTTTCCGATTCATCTATGGAGTCTACGAAAACTGTATCAAAATGGTATCACAGATACCACCCGGAAAACACACTTTTCTGTTCGCTTTATTATACCATAAAAGCGGAATAATTACAAGAGGTTTACAACAAACAATAATAATTAAATATCGGATATGCTTATCACACAGAAATAATACCCGTCAATTTCATAATAATACAGTGCATTTTCAGGGATATCGCGTTTCTTTTCGGTTAAAACAAACTCTACCTTCCGTGGTACAAAATATATTTCGTACTCATATAGCTTATCAACCTGAATATCCTTTACATTCAAATGGTTTTGATACTCTCCGTTTAATTGGTACAGTGTGTGCAAATCAAGTCGTCTGTCTGCCTCAACTAAAAATAGAGAATCAACGCTCATCAGATAGGTTTCCTCGGCATAGTCAGTATAGATATTAAAATATCCTAAAATTTGATGCTTATCATAATCATCTTCGATGGTAGTTTCAATTTGAGCGATGTAGTTCAAATCCTTGTTTTCTTGCTTGGGAGCATCTAATTGCATTAAAATTTGCCCCATAATTAAGAGGACACAGCCTATGCAAAAAGCAACAATAAATACGATTTTTTCTTTGCGTCGTGATTTCACAGGCTCAATTTCTGTGACCTCTAATCGTTCTGGCACTTTTTCTTCAAGCGTGCCGGAAATATATTCAAGTTGTTGTTGAGCAAGTGTTGAAAACACGAGTTTAGAAGCTTTTTCCTTGATTATTTCAAAAAGCGTAACAGCTTCATCAATGTCGCCTTTCATCCGTTTGGTAATGGCTAACTGATATTGGCGTATGAGAGAGAAATACGTACCTGACTTCTTTTTTGAATATTTTTCAATGCTTTTTTCCAAGAGAGCGCAGACCGACACATAGTCAGCATTCGAAAATGCGCGGTAAAAATTGTATGCCTCTTTGTTTTGGTTTGAGAATTTTATGTTTGGATTGTACTTAAAATAGTTATCAATTTGATCAAGATGCTCTTTTATTCCTTCATAATCCCCACGCTCAAAGCAAACACGGCAGAGTAATAGATGTCCGTATATTCTTTGATGAACATTTTTATGCTGTATCAGAATAGAAGAAATGATGTTGTAGGCAGCTTGATAATCGCCGACAGAAAAATACAAATTCAGCTTATAAGAATAATGAACCCGAAACGGCTTGGCATTGATGATAGCAGCATATTTTTCAGCATCAAGCTCCTTCCATAACGAAGACATAACTGTTACCCGTATAGCAAAGTTTACGGCTATTCTCGTATATATAAACAAGGATACCAAATAGCTTATTATCCAAATGGGGTTACCAATGAACCAAAGCGGTATGAGCAATGGCAGCGTTAAAGAAAACGACAAAATATAGTATGATACAATAGCTCTTTTTGCAGTATTACTCTTCATATCGGTTTCTCCTTTCATTTGACAAAAAGCGGCTTGGAATAAGGCTTCCAAGCCACTTAAAAACCTTATTCAATTACTCCCACTCGATAGTTCCGATAGGCTTCGGTGTGAGGTCAAAGAGCACGCGGTTTATGCCTTCGACTTCGTGAGTGATTCTGTCCGTTATTTTATGCAAAACGGGATAAGGTATCTCTTCGATAGTGGCGCTCATAGCATCCTTCGTGTTGACTGCACGAATAATTGCGGGCCAGCCTTCGTATCTTGACTCATCTTTAACGCCTACGCTCTTGATATCTGGAACGACAACAAAATACTGCCATACCTTCTCCGCAAGTCCGTTTTTATCAAACTCGTCG
>CALCTE010000309.1 GCA_937893885.1 uncultured Clostridia bacterium
AAGGGTGAAAGCAAAACAGCAGCAATCCTTATCGACTCTGCGAGATTATACATAACCGTTGCAAGTCTTCCCATCGTTTCTTCGTTCTTTGCAAGTACCCAAGGGCAAGTTTCGTCGATATATTTATTGCATCTTGAAAGAAGCGTAAAAACAGCTTCAAGAGCATCGGCGGTCATAAACTCGTTTATCTTATTTTCGCAAACTTCTGCCGCCGTCTTTGCAACCGCTTTAAGCTCATCGTCGAGAGCATCGCTTACTTCGGGGGCTTTTATCTCACCGCCGAAATATTTCTTTATCATCGCGACTGTTCTTGAAACGAGGTTTCCGAGCGTGTTTGCAAGGTCGCTGTTGTACTTCGAAACGATGGACTCGTAGGTTATGCTTCCGTCGTTTCCGTAAGGCATTTCGGAAAGAAGATAATATCTAACCGCATCAACACCAAAACGATTTACAAGGTCGTCAGCATATATTACGTTTCCTTTGGACTTGCTCATCTTATCTGTTCCGAATAAGAGCCAAGGATGTCCGAAAATGTGCTTTGGGAGAGGCTCACCGAGCGCCATTAAGATTATGGGCCAGATAAGAGTATGGAAACGCAATATGTCCTTGCCTATTATGTGAACGTCTGCGGGCCAATACTTATTATAAAGCTCGCCCTTTTCGTCTACTTGATAACCCATTGCGGTAATATAGTTGGAAAGAGCGTCTATCCAAACGTATACTACATGGTCGGGATCGAAGTCGACGGGGATTCCCCACTTGAAAGAAGTTCTCGAAACGCAAAGGTCCTGAAGTCCTGCTTCAAGGAAGTTTTTCACCATTTCATTTTTTCTCGATTCGGGGAAGATGAAATCGGGGTTGTCTTCAATATACTTTTTAAGTCTGTCGGAATATTTGGAAAGCCTCAAAAAATACGCCTTTTCCTTTGCTTCCGTCACTTCAGCTCCGCATTCGGGGCATTTTCCGTCAACAAGCTGTGATTTTGTATAAAAAGCTTCGCAGGGAAGACAATACATACCCGAATACTCTCCGAGATATATGTCGTCCTGCTCGTAGAGTTTTTTGAATATCTTTTGAACAGCCTTTTCGTGATATTCGTCTGTGGTGCGGATAAACTTATCGTAAGTAGCGCCCATCGCGTCGTATATCGCTCTTACCTCGCCCGCAACCTTATCAACGTGCTCCTTGGGAGTGATTCCCATTGCTTTTGCACCGTTTTCTATCTTCTGACCGTGCTCATCGGTACCCGTCAAAAAGAACACGTCATATCCCATTGCTCTTTTCGCTCTTGCGATAGCGTCGGCGAGAATGATCTCGTAAGTATTACCGACGTGCGGTTTTTTTGACGTATAGGCAATAGCCGTCGTAAGATAATACTTTTTTCCTTCTGCGTTAATCATTCAATATCCTCCTCTGCCTTCAAAAGATCAAGCAATATATCCACAGCCTTCTGCATTTGGCTGTCTTCTTTTCCGTCCGTGCCCGCTTCGTATTCCAAAACAACGTCGGGAGTTATTCCCTCTCCCTCATAGTTATCTCCGTAAGGGGGCATATAAAGCTCCGTTGAGATAAAAAGCGCGGAGTTGTCGGGGAACTTCTTAATAGACTGCGCAGTTCCCTTACCGTATGTGTTCGTACCAATGAGCGTTCCGTATTTGTAATCCCTTATTGCCGCCGCAAAAAGTTCTGCCGCGGACGCGGTGTACTTATTTACCAAAACGCAAATATCTCCCTCAACACAAGATGCATCGGAACTCTTCGTTCTCTCGTTGCCGTCTGCGTCAACAAGCCTTACGATAGGCCCTTCGGGAAGAAGGTAGTCAAGAACGGAGCAGATGGCGTCAAGATCTCCACCAAGGTTGTTTCTCACATCAAAAATATATGACGTTATTCCCGCCGTTTTGAGATCCTCCATCGCCGTCTTG
Organism: uncultured Clostridia bacterium; assembly: GCA_937893885.1. GTDB lineage: Bacteria > Bacillota > Clostridia > Oscillospirales > CAG-272 > CALCTE01. The sequence continues at coordinate 1,926 of CALCTE010000309.1, forward strand.
AACTCCGTGGGAGTACTGCGATTAAATTCCGTTATTTGCACGATAGCAATCTTATCGGCGTAAACTCTGCTGTACACAGAGCTGTAGCTTACCTCCGCTCTTACGAAGGAAATTTCCGAAACAAGTCCGGTATCCGCCTTCTTAACGGTAAGCGTTACGGCTTCTCCGACTTTTCCCGCGATGGCGTCGACTACGGCATCATAACCGTGCTCGGCAACCGTGAGTTCACCTGCGCCGATTATAAGGTCGCCAGCCTGAAGACCTGCGCCCTGTGCGGGAGACTCGTCTGCAACCGATACAATTTCGACCGCCGCCTTTTCTGCGTTATGGTGAACGGTGACACCTATGCCGACGGTCTTACCCGACATTTCAAGCTCGTATTTGCTGTACTCTTCGCTGTTCATATAGTTCGAGTACTTGTCGCCGAGCCCGTTTAGATATCCGTCGAGCATTCCGTCTATAACGGCGTCGTCATCTACGGCTCCGATATATTCTTCTCTCACGATGTTGTCGAAATTGTAAAGCTTTTGATACTTATTTGAGTATTCAAGATACTTATCCATTTTGCTTTGATAGCTCTTGTTCAAAAAAACGTAAGTTGCAGTAAAAGCAAGAAGTACTGCAAAGAATATCAGTGCTATTGAGGTTCCGACAGTAATTTTTTTGTTCAAAATTATTACCTACCTTTTAATTGCAATGGACGGGTACAAGAGTAGTGGCTCTTGCAACCGCCCTTTATTTGCTATTTTTTAGGAAGCTTTATGTATCCTTTTCCGATAGGATCGACGTGGGATCCGTTGACTCTTACCTCAAAATGAAGGTGATAGCCCGTTGAGCTTCCCGTAGTGTTAACATATCCTACAACCGTTCCCGCTTTAACCTTCTGTCCGACTTTAAGGGGAAGGTCATATCCCATATGCGCATAGAGTGTGACGATACCACCGCCGAGATTTATCATAACACAGTTGCCGTAGCCGCCGTAATACTTGGAAAGAATGACCGTACCGTCGTTTGCGGCGAACACCTTTGTTCCCTTTGCCGCGGGGAAGTCAACTCCCGTGTGGAAGCTCATCTTCTTACCTGTAACGGGGTGCGTTCTGTATCCGTACTTCGAGCTCATTCTCGAATACGCCGCAACGGGTATCGGAAACATCATATCTCCGCCCGTATATTCGCCTTGGCTTTCGCTTGCTATCTGCTGGAGAAGCTTCTCAATGGTAGAGTTCATTGAGTTGATACTGTTGTTTGCTTCGTCCTGCAAGTCTTGGTTTTCTTCTAGATCGGCTTCAATTTCGGCAATAATTTCATCAATCTTAAGAGAAGTTTCGTCGATCTCGTTTTGCATATTTGCAAGATCGTTCTTATACTGCTCTTGCTCGGCAATCATCGAGTCTATCTCGCCGGTTATCGCTTCAAGCTCTTTTGCATCGTCCTCAAGCTCTTCGATAAGCACTTGATCGTAGTTTAAAACTCTCTTTACGTACTCGTCGTTTGTGAGAAATTTTATGATGTTATCTGCTGAAAACAAAAGCTCGAAGGTCGTATGCTTGCCGTACATATAGTTGTAGCGGAGAGTAGACTTCAAATTCTCGTAAGTTATATCTCTCTGCATTTCAAGCTGTTTACGGTTCGTGTCTTTTACTTCGTACATAGTACCGTATGCAGAAATTAGATTCTCGGTTATGTACTTTTCCTCTTCAAGACATATCTTCTGTCCCTCAAGGTTGATCTTCAGTTGAAGCTGTGCATCTTTCTGTTTTTCAAGCTCCGCATACTTTTTCTTAAGGTCTGCGAGCTCATTTTTCTTTGCTGCAACGTTGTTCTTCTGATCTTCAAGTGCCTGCTCCGCCGCAGTCTTTGCTTCTACCTCGATCTTTGCCGTTTCGGGTACAAAAACGACCAAAAGCGCAAAGCACAGTAAGAAGCATATCAAGGTTTTAAAAAGTTTTTTCATTTTTTGCTCCTATTTGCGTGCATATTTCTTTACGGTAAGTATGCTTGAAAGAACACCTATCAAAATACCCAAAGCTAAAAATCCGACAACTACGAAAAGCGCAAGTTCAGAAACCGGCAGCAAAGTAATTGAAGGAATACCCTCAAGCATTCCGCAAAGCAGATATTCATAAAGATACCATTGGATAGGCAATGCGATAACTGTGGAAATAAGCGCAACGTATACGGTTTCAAGCACGAAGGGAAGCGTGATAAACCAATTCGATGCACCGATATAGCGCATGACCTCTATCTCGTCGGCCCTTGCGTGTACGGAAAGTCTTATCGTGTTCACGATAACGAGTATAGTTACCAATAAAACGAGCACCCATATTCCGATAAATACCTTTACGATGCCGTCGCGAAGCTCTTCGACCTGTTCGATAACGTCATAGCTGGAGACCCATTTTTCTTCGATAAGCTTCTCTTCCTTCAAAGTGTCTTCTATATAATTTTCAAGCTTCTCAAATGATGATATCCCGTTTCTGTACTTTATATACAACGTGTCGGGAAGAGGATTGTCGTCACCTATCGCTTCAAATATCTCGGGGTGGTCTTTATATTCCTCTTTCAAACTTTCGTAAGCTTCTTTTTTCGTTACCGCAGTTATATTTGTGACTTCGTCGCCTATCTCGGCTTCTATCTTGGATTTAACCGTCTCAAGATCGCTTCCGTCGGTAAGATAAACTATTATCTCGTCGGCAGTGTAGAGATTGCTTAAATTTCTGTTAATGGTAAAAATGAGAAGCGAAAAGCTACCCATTATAACGAGGCATGCAACCAAAACGAGTATTGAAGCGACGGTCATCGCGGAATTTCTTTTCGTGCTGATAGCAGCCTGCGAGAAAAAGTATCCGATGTTATACCGTTTTTTCATCGTCGTAGCCTCCGTTTCTGTCGGAAATCACTTCGCCGTTATCTATGGCGATAACTCTTTGCTTGTAATGGTTTACCAAAGCTCTTTCGTGAGTAATCACGATTATCGTCTTGCCGAGCTTATTGAGGCTGAACAAAAGCTCCATAATCTCAATGCTCATTTCAGGGTCGATATTACCCGTTGGCTCATCGGCGATAATTATATCGGGGTTGTTGGCTATAGCTCTCGCGATAGCAACTCTTTGCTGCTGCCCGCCCGAAAGCTCCGTCGGATAACGTTCGGACTTATCGGTAAGTCCCACAAGTTCGAGAAGCCACGGCACTCTCTTTTTGATGTTTGCCTCAGGCTCACCGATAACTCTCATTGCAAACGCCACGTTTTCATAAACGGTCTTATCGCTGAAAAGTCTGAATTCCTGGAAAATGGATCCTACCGTCCTTCTGAATTTGGCAACCTTGCCCGCGCGAAGCTTTGAGATGTTCACACCGTTTACGATAATACTTCCCTCCGTGGGCTTTTCCTCTCTTATGAGAAGCTTTGCAAGCGTGCTTTTGCCCGCGCCGGAGCGTCCTATCATAAAGACGAACTCGCCGTCGTTTATGGTGAGATCTACTTTATTCAAGGCTACGCACTTACCGGGATATACCTTCGTTACGTTATCTAATATTATCATCGTCGTTCTCCAATTATTCTTCGCTGAAATGCTTTGATGCAAGGCACTTCTTAACCATCAATGCAACCTTAAAGGTAATGGCATTCTCAAATTCACGAAGATCGAGTCCCGTAAGCTTTTTGATCTTCTCAAGTCTGTAAACGAGAGTGTTTCTGTGAATGAAGAGCTTACGGCTTGTCTCGGAAACGTTGAGGTTGTTTTGGAAGAAGCACTGTATCGTGAGAAGCGTTTCTCTGTCAAGAGCCTCTATCGAACCATTTTTCATAACCTCGTTTAAGAACATATTGCAAAGTGTAGTGGGCAAATGATAAATAAGTCTGCCGATGCCGAGCGTTTCGTATGTAGAGATAGTCTTTTCGGAATCGAACACCTTACCGATCTCAAGCGCCATCTGCGCTTCCTTATAGGACTTACCGAGATCCTTAATGCCCATTACCACGGAACCGACTCCGATAGCGACGTTAACGTAAAACTCTGCGGAAACGGTGTCGATTATCTGTTTTGCAACAGCGTAAGCCTCCTCCGTATCAAACGAAGAAATGCTCTTTACCAAAGCTACGTCCTGATCGCTTATACCTATAACGTAATCCTTGCTTCTGTCGGAAAACAGAGTGGAAAGAACGTCTGTGGGAATAACATCGGGCTTTTTAGAAAATCTGACAAACAGTGCCACCATAGGCTGTGTGTCGGAGAAGCGAAGCTCCTTCGACTTGGAATATACCTCCGTGGGCAAAATGTTATCGAGGATAACCCCCTTGATGAAATTGGCTTTGTCATACTTATCGTCGTAATAAGTCTTTACGTTGTCAAGCGCGATGGCAAGTATCGCCACCGTGTTTCTTGCAAGCTCGTCCGTGCCGACTGCAAAAACGGCATATTCCATTTTGCTGCGGTTTCCTATCGGACAAAGCACCATTCCTTCTGAAACGGTAGTGTCCATCGTAAACGAAATATCGTCGGCAACCTTCTTATATACTTCTCCTATTCTCGAAAGATCGCTGCAAGCCACGACTTCACCCGCAGCATCTATAACTCCTACGGTAACGGTGACGCTCTCACCTATTTTATGTACTATCCCTTGAAAAAGTCTGTTTGACATTTTAACCTCCATTTTAGCGGTCTATACGATTATACCCATACACTTTAATTATAAAACATTTTCGCTTGAAATTCAATAGTTTGACACGTCATAAAACAATTTTTTTGCGCTGTTTTTAATAATTTTCGTCATTTTTTCACAACAGTAACTGCGCTCCACTCATTTTCGAGTTTCTCGTCGATTATCTCAAGTCCCGCCTTTTCAAAAGCATTCTTGACCTGCAATACTCTTTCTCCCAAAATGCCCGATGCAATGAGGACACCGCCTTCTTTAAGGCATGCCGAAAACAGTCCCGTCATAGCGCACAATACGTCTGCTACGATATTTGCAAGGATTATATCGTATTCTCCGTTTTGTACGATCTTTTCATAAA